>NZ_JANLOG010000073.1:0-50609 GCF_025466205.1 Pseudomonas sp. 13B_3.2_Bac1 | reverse complement strand
TCCTACATTAGCCCGCCTTGTAGGCAGGCCAGGTCTTACAGAACGTCCAGCAGCTCGACGTCGAATACCAGAACGCTGTGCGGCGGGATGCTGCCAACGCCTTGAGCGCCGTAAGCCAGTTCGCTCGGCACGTACAGGCGCCATTTGCTGCCGGCATTCATCAGTTGCAGAGCTTCGGTCCAGCCAGCGATCACGCCGCCAACCGGGAATTCTGCTGGCTGGCCACGATCGTAGGAGCTGTCAAACACGGTGCCGTCGATCAGCATGCCGTGGTAGTGAGTACGCACGGTGTCTTCACGGGATGGCTTGGCGCCTTCACCCTGGGTCAGCACTTCGAATTGCAGACCGGAGGCCAGCGTGGTGATGCCTTCTTTCTTGGCGTTTTCAGCCAGGAAAGCACGGCCTTCGCCGGCAGCGGCTTCAGCTTTGGCGGCGGCTTCGGCTTGCATGATCTCGCGGATCACCTTGAAGCTGGCGGACATGGCTTCCTGATCGACACGGCTTGGCTTGCCGGCGAATGCGTCGGTCAGACCGGCCAGGATGGCGTCCAGGCTGACACCCGGTGGCGGGTTGTCGCGCAGCTGGTCACCCAACTGACGGCCGATGCCGTAGCTGACGCGAGTTTCGTCGGTGGACAGATTTACTTCGGACATGACACTGCTCCGCTGTGCGGACGGCCATCAGACTTGCCGTGCGTGCACAGCGCGTCCCGGCGCGCCCGGAACCAAAAGGGCGAGCAGACTAGCACAGATGCCCAGCGATGGCGCGCAAGGCCTACAGGGCCGAGCGCCAGGCCAGCGGTACTTTCAGGCTTTCATCGGCACTGGCGACCAGTCCGCACATTTCATCGTGCACCGAGGTGTGTACGAGGTTGAACGGCAGCACCGGAAAGTTATGCAATAGATCCCGCGCATGCTCCACCGAACGCAGCATCAGCATGTTGCCCTTGGGATCACTCAGCGGATACGCCGCCCCATGCATCCGCGCCTCGAGCAGATAAAGCCCGCCCTCCATGGAGATCAGGTTCAGCTCATCGACCTTCCTGGCGATGGCAAACGCATTCAACTCTTGCAGGTTCATGAACGCACCTCACACGGTGGCGAGCCAAGACCTCTACAGGGATATGCCCGGACGCACCAAAGCACAAGCCACAAACGACACCGCCCGTCTGTTTCGCAACAGACGGGCGGTGTTTTTGCAGCGATCAACCAATGATCAGTGCTTGGTGACCTTGTCCAGGTAACCCATGGCGAACGCCGAGATCACGAAGGTCATGTGGATGATCACGTACCACATCAGGTGCTCGGGATCGACGTTCTTGGCGTCCATGAAGATGCGCAGCAGATGGATCGAAGAAATCGCCACGATCGATGCCGCCACTTTCATCTTCAGCGACGAAGAGTCCATGGTGCCCAGCCAGTTGAGCTTTTCCTTGTTGTCGTCGATGTCCAGCTGCGAGACGAAGTTTTCATAGCCGGAAATCATCACCATCACCAGCAGGCCGCCAACCAGTGCCATGTCGATCAGCGACAGCAGCACCAGGATCAGATCCGATTCGGCCATCGAGAACACGTTGGGGATGACGTGGAAGACTTCCTGGAAAAATTTCAGTGCCAGCGCCAGCAGCCCGAGGGACAGGCCGAAATAGATCGGCGCCAGCAGCCAGCGCGAGGCGTACATTGCGTTTTCGAAAAAGCGTTCCATTGAATCTCACACAAGGGGGGGTTGTAATCGGAGGCGAGTATACCAGCCCCCTGTGACAGCCAGAAACCGCCCGGCTCGCACCTCCAATCACCGCCACCTGCGTGTGTATGTGATTTTTTTTCTGCTACTGTCCAAACCATTGAACACCTAGCGAAAGTGGACAGGACGACTGGAAATGGATGTGCGATTGCCGTTTAAGACTGCCGGGATTTGCCTCGCTCTGCTGCTGGGAGGCTGCTCTCCGGGTGATGAGAAAAAACCATCGGTCAGCCTCGAAGCAAAGACGGCAACGTTCGAACATTCACTGGACGCCATCGCCGACCCGAAGCTCAAGGAGGCCGTGACCGAGCTCGGCGGATCGTTGCTGCTGCTCGAACGCGCGCAGCTCAAACTTGACGGCGCACCGCTGAAAACCGTGTACGGCGAAGACATTCTCGGCGTCCTCAAGCATTACCCTTCACCGCAGGCGCTGGTCGATACCTTCATCAATGGCCTGTTCGTGCTGCACAAGGACGCCAGCTCCGACTACCTCACCGACCTGCAACCGGTGTTCCCCTTCAACCTGAACATTCCAGGCGGCTTCCTGTTCCCGCATGGTGTGGAATGGCAGTCAGTCACGCTGAGCAACAAACGCGTGATTGCCTATCAGCAGGAGTGGTCGGAAACCGATCCCGGCATTCAGCTGAGCCCGTCCAGCTCCAACGTCACCAACCCCGAAGACCTGACCGTGACCTACCCGTTCATCGAGGGTCTGGACGTGGACAGGAAGAGCCAGCCGCAGCCGGTGAGCCTGCAAGGCAAAGTGGAAGTGATTGCGCCGCGACGCTTGTTCAGCTTCAACCTGAACCAGAAGGATGTCGGCCAGACCCGCACCGACGACAACCTCAGCGTCACCCTGCTGAAGCTGGAAAGGAACTACGCCGAAATCGAAGTCAGCAACAGCCTGCCACTGGCTCCCGAGGTTGAGGGGGCACAGCTCAATCCAGTGATCGTTCAGGCTCGCGACACCAGCGGGCAATACCTGGAGCGCGCCGGCTCAATCAATGAAAGTCCGGCACAGGTTGCCTTCTACGAAAAACAACTGGCGTACCTGCAACAACAGAAAACCTGGAGCGAAGGTCTGGAAAAACAGCTCGAGAACGAACAGCATGCCTTCGAGCAGCAACACCCACGGCGTTACAACAAGATCTACTTCAACGGCCCTATCGACACTCTGGAAATCAGCGTGCTCGACTTCTCATCGGCGACCGTGACTCGCAAAGCCCTGGATCTACCGGTGCGCACCTTCAGTCAGCACACCACGGAAAAGGCCATCCAGCCGCTGGACCCGGGGGTGGTGGTGTATGACGATCTGGCGCCGAACTGGCTCAAGGGCGCGAGCCTCACCGAGGAAGCGTTGAAGGCCGGCATCCGCATCCATCAGTCCACGGAAGACCCGAGCGCTGCACGCATCGAGTTCTCCCACCGACGCACCTTCAACGATGAATTGCTCGGCGATGACTTCAGCCCGGGCGACAGCCCGGTGACGTTCTTCACCGAGAAACGCAGCGGCAAACTCGATGAACCGATCGAACTGCCGCCCGAGGCGTACCAGGTCGATCCGCTGCAAGCGACCATCACTTACGATTTGAATCTGTTTCCGGAAACCCCGGCGATTGCCGTGGGCTCGATGCCATTGTTTCTCGCCAGCGTGGACAAAAAAACCTACGACGCCAAGTCCTTGCCCAAAGGCCTGGAGATCAAGAACAACATGTTGGTGGTGGATCTGAAACTGTTCCCGGCCAACGCCTGGCGATTTTTCGTCAAAGATGACAGTGGCAACTACCTGAAACAGATTCTGTCGGTCAGTCACGACGCGAGCGCACAAGGTCCGGCGCTGTTCGGCGTGCATTACTTCTATGGCCGTCCAACGCACGTGGAGACCTACCAGCGAACCGAACTCAATACCGTGCAATACGGCTTTGAGGTCAAGCTCGACAAGGCGCAGCTGCCCGACACTGCGCCATGATGGCGCCTAATGGTCGAACACGCCGACCGTACGCCCACGCCCACCGTTGATCTGGCGCAGCTGTGCTTGCAGGTGCAGGCTCCAGATCTGCGGATCGTCGGCCAGTTCGTAGCCGTGCATCGTCAGGCTTTCAACAATGGTGTCGAGAATCGACTCGGCGGCGACCGGCCCGTGAAACGGACCTTGGGCCTTGATGGCGGAAGGTTGTTCGCCGGCCATGCCGGCAGCGAAGAGCAGCGTCCACATGCCGGTATCGCCGGCCAACGGCTTGATGACGCATTCGATGCGGGTCACAAGACCCAGGCATTGACGGGTGAGGCAGAGGTTGCGCGACATGGCGGCGACCCTCGGTAAAGCCTGTATTCAGCCTTCACGCGAAGGCTGTTTCGATCCAGTGATACTGTCGATGTCCTTGAGCTGAGAATAGAAGAAAAGTCCGCCCAGCAAGCCGGATAGAACCAGAAGGCGCCGAATGGTCATTGTGTGAATTCTGACGTCAGAGTAGTGGCACTTTTCCCGATGATCACCGCAAAATCCAATTTGAAAACAACTGTGGGAGGGGGCTTGCTCCCTCCCACAATGTTTACCACGTCAGCGTTCAGGCCGGTTTGGCCTCTGCCAACGCCTCCTGCGCCAGTTCCTTCTCGGCCTCTTTCAGGTCATCTTCGCTGATCATCTCGGCAATCACCCGCAGACGCTCGACCACGCGGGCGTTGACGCTGCCCTCCGGGAACTGGCCTTCGGCGTCCGGCTCACCGGCCGGCTCGCCGACCAACAGGCTCAGCGCTTCGTCAGCCTGACGCACCGCGTACACGTGGAACTGCCCGGCACGTACCGCCGCCAGCACCTTCTCGTCGAGCATCAGCGTAGCGACGTTGGCCTGCGGAATGATCGCGCCCTGCTCGCCGGTCAGCCCGCGCGCCTCGCAGAGACGGAAGAAGCCTTCGATCTTCTCGTTGACCCCGCCGACCGCCTGCACTTCGCCGAACTGGTTGATCGAACCGGTGATCGCAAAACATTGCTTGAGCGGAGTTTTCGACAACGCTGAAATCAGCGTGCAAGCCTCGCCCAGCGACGCGCTGTCGCCATCGACATAACCGTAGGATTGTTCCAGCGCGATGCTTGCGGAAATCGCCAACGGGAATTCCTGAGCGTAACGACTGCCCAGATACCCGGTGAGGATCATCACGCCCTTGGAGTGAATCGGCTGGCCGAGATTGACCTCACGCTCGATGTCGACGATGCCGCTGCCGCCCGGATACACCGTGGCGGAAATCCGCGCTGGCACACCGAACGCCGAATCACCGACTTCCAGCACGGTCAGCCCGTTGCACTTGCCGACCGCCGCACCATCGGTGTCAATCAGGATAATCCCGGCGAGCATGTCGTCGAGAATCCGCGCCGAGACACGACCGGTGCGGGTTGCCTTGGCTTTCAGCGCACGCTCGATGTGGCCGGCGTCGGTCATTTCATCGCCGGCCAGATGACGGATGAAGTCCGCTTCGCTGACTAGTTGGAACAGGTCGCCGATCCGCGCCGACAACCGCCCCTGATGCTCGGCCAGCCGTGCGCTGTAGGTCGCCAGACGCGCGACCGCATCGGCGGTCAGCGGCGCCATGCCTTCTTCCGAGGTACGGGTTTTCAGCAACTGGGCGAATTGCTCCAGGCTTTCGTCGACCATCGGGATGTCTTCGTCGAAGTCGACCAGCACCCGGAACATCTCCTGGAAGTCCGGATCCAGATCCTGCAGTGTGTAATACAACTGGCGTGCACCGATGATCACCACTTTGACCTGCAACGGAATGTGCTGCGGATTGAGGGTCACAGTGGCGAAACGGCCCATCTCGCCCAGCGGCGATTCCATTTTCAACTTGCGCGATTGCAGGGCGCGTTTCAGCGCGTCCCATACGAACGGCTCGCTGAGCATTTTTTCTGCTTCAAGAATCAGGAAGCCGCCGTTGGCACGGTGCAGCGCACCCGGGCGCAACTGACGATAAGTGGTGTAAAGCGCGCCCTGATCGGTGGTGTATTCGATACGGCCGAACAGATTTTCGTAGGTCGGATGCGGCTCGAACACCACCGGCGCACCGCCACTGTGCGGATGGCCCACCACCAGGCTCGGCGCGTATTGCTCCTCCAGCAGCTTGCGCGCCACAGCGTCGGTCTTGCTGTCGTCGACCAATTGCTCGACCACGGTTTTCAGCAGATACACCTGCATCGCTTGCAGGTAACCGCAGACCGCGGCGTTCTCCGCGTACTTCTCGGACAACGGCGAGAGCAACGGCTGCAAGGCCAGGGTGATGGTTTCTTCGTTGAGTTGGCGCAGCTGATTGTTCGACTCGCGCTTCCACTGCGGCAGGCTCGCGAGTTCTTCGTTCAGGCGTTCTTCGAGGCCGGAAATGTCCTCGTGAAAGCGTTCGCGCTCGGCTTCCGGCAGTTGCGAAAACTCGGCCTCGTCCAGCGCCTTGCCTTCAAGCATCGGGGTGAACGCGATGTTGCTGCTGTCGCGATACAGGGCGACGTCTTTTTCCAGGGCCAGACGCTCGATGACGTCCAGCGCCTTGTCGTAGCGCTGGTTGAAGGCGCGGTCGATGGCGCTTTTCTTTTGCTGGTAGGACGGGTGTTCGAACACCGCCGGGAAAGTCGCCAGCAGGTTGTCGATCAGACCGTTGATGTCGCCGATGAATGCGCTGGCGGTGCCCGAAGGCAATTCCAGTGCACGAGGTTCACGCGGTTCATCGAAATTGTTGACGTAGACCCAGTCCGCCGGGGTCTGCAGGCGTTTGCCTTCGGCCTTCAGGTAGCGTTTAACGAACGAGAAACGGCCGGTGCCGGGTTCGCCCATGACAAAGACGTTGTAACCGGGGCGTGGCATGGCCACACCGAACTGCAAGGCTTCGACCGCACGTTCCTGGCCAAGCACACCGCGAAAGGGCTCCAGATCATTGGTGGTAGTGAAGCTGAACTGTTCAGCGGAAAACGGACGGGTCAGCGCTTCGGGCGCTAGACGCAAGCTGGCAGCAACAGGATCAGGCATCGGGCTTCCTTAACAATCAGGCGGGGCAGATAGCGGCATTCTGGCGCTGCCCGTACCCCACTGGCAAGGCGCGCCACACGACAAAGCATAGACAAGCGCCCCGCTCCGCAGCCGGCCCCGTGAAACAGGGGACATCAACGAATAATCAGCAAAAAATCACGGAACCACAGGAACGTGCCTAAACTCCAAACTGCGCGGCTGGAACAATAACCGGCCCACTGGCTTCAAAAGAGTCTGTCTAGACAGCGCTTGGGGGGCCAGAACCCTGTCCATTGGTATGCACACAAAGAGAACAAAGCTATGAAACGGATTCTTCTCGGTACTCTCTTCACCGTTGTTTCCCTCAACGCCATGGCTCAGGCGCCAGGCGGTCCGGATTGCGGTTGGGGCAACATGCTGTTCGAAGGTCAGCGTGGCACCCCGGCACACTTCCTGGCATCCACCACCAACGGCACCTCCGGTAACGCTACGTTCGGTATGACGTCCGGCACCAACGGTTGCTCGACCAACGCGTCGCTGACCTACGGCGGTAAATCCTGGTTCGCCATGAATGGCATGATGAACGAGCTGTCCGAAGACATGGCCAAGGGCAACGGCGAAGCGCTGACGACCTACGCCGTGGTACTGGGCGTGGCGCCGGAAGACCGTGCGCACTTCGCGGCTGTCACTCACGAGCACTTCCAGCAGATCTTCAGCAAAGCTGACGTGACCGCAGAAGACGTGCATACCAACACTCTGGCCGTACTGAAAAACGATCCTCGTCTGGCCAAGTACGCAACTCAAGCTTAAGCTCGACCCCACCCGCTTCTTTCGGGAAGCGGGTTTTGTTTTTTATGGCCCGCCCTTTTTGAGCGATGCAGGTCAGTTGTGACATGCGCTGAACCCTGTGGCGAGGGAGCTTGCTCCCGCTGGGGCGCGAAGCGGCCCCAATCTTCAAGAAGAGGGAGCGCTGCGCACTCCAGCGGGAGCAAGCTCCCTCGCCACAGGTTTGGTGCAGTTTGACTTGTCTGTATTAACGCCCGGGGTCTTTGTTTTTCTTTCGACTTAAGTTGCCACCTATGCTCAAACGCCTTGCCTGGCTGGCGCTCTGTGTCTGCGCCCCGCTGTCCGCCGCGCCTCACGTCGACCCTCAACGTTTGCAGCAACTGGCCAACGACCGCTTCTGGATTTCCCTCGGTCACTACGAAACCGCCAAGCTCGGCGGCTGGCGCAGCTATGTCAGCGACAAGAAGTTCTTTCTCGCGCCCGATGGCAACGAACACCCCGACCATGAACTGGCCGCTACCGTGCAAGCGCTATACGCCCCGGCCAGTCTCGGCGAGCAACATGCCCAATGCGTCTACCCGGCGCGTACGCGCTGGCTGAAAGCACAACTCAACCTCACCGACCTGCCCGCCCCCGATTGCGCCGAATTCAAGAAGTGGTTCAAGGACGTCTCGCCGCACAGCGCGGTGATGATTTTTCCAGCGGCCTACCTCAACAGTCCGTCTTCGATGTTCGGCCATACCCTGTTACGCATCGACCAGGCCGACGTGCAGGCCGACAAGACGTCGCTGCTGAGTTACGCAATCAACTTCGGCGCCTACATCGAAGGCTCGGACAACAGCATCCTCTACGCCTGGAAAGGCTTGATGGGTGGCTACCCGGGGCTGTTCGCGCTGGTGCCGTATCAGGAAAAACTCTCCGAGTACCGCAGCCTGGAAAACCGCGACCTGTGGGAATACCGGCTGAACCTGACGCAAGAAGAAACCGCACGCATGGTCGAGCACGTGTGGGAGCTGAAACAGATCCAGTTCGACTATTTCTTCTTCGACGAAAACTGCTCCTATCGCCTGCTCGAACTGCTGCAGGTGGCGCGCCCAAGCCTGCGCCTGACCGAGCAATTCCCGCTGACCGCCATCCCTACCGACACGGTCAAAGCAGTGAAAGAGGCCGGGCTGGTGGAAAGTATCGAATATCGCCCGTCACGCGAGCGTGAACTGCTCAGCCGCGCCGAGCCGTTGAACAAGGAAGAACAGCAATGGGTGCTGAAGGTCAGCGCCGATCAACAGGTGTTGCAGGACCCGACGTTCAAGGCCCTGCCCCGGGATCGCCAGGCGCTGATCATCGACGCCGCGTATCGTCTGGAACGCTACCGCGCCAACGGTCAGGAACGTGATCCGCAACGGGCGCAGCGCAGCTTCGAACTGCTGCGGGCGATCAACAAGAACCCGGCGCCGGACTTGCAGATTCCACAACCGGGCCTGCCCGAAGACGGCCATGAATCGCGCACCTGGCAGGCCGGCATCGGCACCCGGGGCGATCGTGCCTTCGGCGAGTACGGCTTGCGCATGGCCTATCACGATCTCAACGACAACGCCGAAAGCTTCCCCCTCGGCGCGCAGATCGAAATCCTGCAGATGAAATTACGCCAGTACGAAGGTAATCAATGGCAGTTCCAGCAACTGGATCTCGCAACCATCCGCTCGCTGACCCCGCGCAATGAGTTGCTGCAGCCACTGTCGTGGCAAGTCACCGGCGGCCTCGAGCGCGTACCCGGCAAGCATGATGACGAAAATCTGGTCAGCCACGTCAACGGCGGCGGTGGCGGCACCTGGCAACTGGGCGAAGACACGCTCGGCTTTGCCCTCGGTACGGTGCGGATCGAACACAACAATGACTTCGCCGGGTTTGTCACGCCGGCCGCCGGTTTCAACAGCGGCGTGCTGTGGAAAAACCCGTTGGGCAATCTGAGCGTCGAGGCCAAGGGCGATTACTTCACCAACGGCGAGGTACGCCGCAGCCTGAGCCTGAACCAGCAGTGGGAACTGTCGCGCAACCTCGGTTTGCGCCTGACGGCACAGCGTGAGTTCAGCCACGTTGCCACACCGGAGACCGAAGTCATGCTTGAGGTGAAGTGGTATCACTACTGACCTAAAGCCCAATCCATAACCCCTGTGGGAGCGGGCTTGCTCGCGAAGGCGTCGTGTCAGGCGATTCAAATCTCGACTGACCCAGCGCTTTCGCGAGCAAGCCCGCTCCCACAGGGCCCTCCGGTGTTTAACGAATTACTCACATGCCTTTCACCTACGTCCGACGAATCCGCTTCTAGACTTTCCCCATAAGCCGAAAATCGGCGCGGGAGAGTGCGATGTGGCGGTGTGCGGGACTGTTGGGTGTTTTGCTGTTGCTCGGGGGTTGCCAGACCACCCACGAAGATTTGATCGCCAAAGGTTATCCGCCAGCCTTCGCCGACGGTTTTGACGATGGCTGCGTCAGTGGCCGGCAAGCCGCCGGTTCGATCAGTGGCGAGTTTCGCAAGAACGTGCCGCGCTATCTCAAGGACAAGCAATACGCCGAAGGCTGGACCGACGGCTTTCGCCAATGTCAGGCGATGCTGGAGAACAAGGACCGCGAAGAGTATCGCAACGAGCACTGGGACGAACGCGAGCGCGCCTGGCAGCAGCAGAAAGACCAGGACGCCGGGCGGGCTTATCGCTCGCAATAGGTCGTTTCCAGACATCCAGTGAAACCAAATGCCGGCGACCATGGCCCAATTCCTATAACAGGAGGACACCATGAGCCGCGCTTTCGTCAACGAAGACAACGCCGCCGCGCAAGCCGATCAGCCCGTCGAACGGCAGGTCAGTGCGCAGCCCAATTACGTCACACCGCAGGGATTGGCACAGTTGCAGGCCAAAGTCGCCGAGCTGCAAAGCCTGCACGCCGAGCAATCGGCCCAAGGCGAACAGGCCGACAAGCAGCGGCTGGCCGATCTGGAACGGGATCTGCGCTACTTCAATCAACGCCTCGCCAGCGCACAGGTCGCCGCCCCCGCGACCTCCACCGACAAGGTGCAGATCGGCAGCTGGGTGACCTACGCCGACGAACACAACACCGAAAGTCGGGTGCAATTGGTCGGCGAAGATCAGGCCGACGCCAGTCAGGGTTTGATCAACTGGGCCTCGCCGTTGGGCCGGGCATTGCTCGGTGCCCGGCTCAATGACGAAGTGCTGTGGCAGCGCCCCGCCGGCGATCAGGTGATTGAAGTGATTCGCATCGAACCGGCTTAAACCACACCCTGCGCGAGCATCGCATCCGCGACTTTGACGAAGCCGGCGATGTTCGCGCCTTTGACGTAATTGATCCGTCCGTTCTCTTCGCCGTAATGCACGCAGGCGTGGTGGATCGACTGCATGATCGCGTGCAGCTTGCTGTCCACCTCACCCGCCGTCCACAGCAGGCGCATGGCGTTCTGCGACATCTCCAGCCCGCTGACCGCTACGCCGCCAGCGTTCGACGCCTTGCCCGGGGCGAACAGAATGCCGGCTTCGATGAAGATATCCACAGCCTCCAGCGTGGTCGGCATGTTCGCGCCCTCGGCCACACACACGCAGCCGTTGCGCAGCAGCGTACGCGCAGCCTCGGCATCGAGCTCGTTCTGCGTGGCACACGGCAGCGCGATGTCGCACGGCAGCGACCACGGCAACTGCCCGGCGCGGAACTCCAGACCGAACGCCGTGGCCAGTTCGCTGATGCGTCCGCGTTTGACGTTTTTCAGTTCCAGCAGTGCCTGCCACTGTTCTTCGCTCAGTCCCGATTCGCAGTACAGCGTGCCTTCGGAGTCGGACAGCGAAATCACCTTGCCGCCAAGGTCCATGACCTTGCGCGCCGCGTACTGCGCGACGTTACCGGAACCGGAGATCGCCACACGCTTGCCTTCGACGGTCTGCCCGCGGCGCTTGAGCATTTCCTCGGCGAAGTACACGCAACCGAAACCGGTGGCTTCCGGGCGAATCAGGCTACCGCCGTAGGTCATGCCTTTGCCGGTCAACACGCTGGTGAACTGGTTGCTCAAGCGTTTGTACTGGCCGAACAGGAAACCAATCTCCCGCGCCCCGACACCGATGTCACCGGCCGGTACGTCAACGTCGGCGCCGATGTGGCGGTACAGCTCACTCATGAACGCCTGGCAGAAACGCATGACTTCGGCGTCGCTCTTGCCCTTCGGATCGAAATCCGAACCGCCCTTGCCGCCGCCCATGGGCAACGAAGTCAGGGAATTCTTGAAGGTCTGTTCGAAGGCGAGAAACTTCAGCACGCCCAGGTTCACCGAAGGATGGAAGCGCAAGCCGCCCTTGTACGGGCCGATGGCGCTGTTCATCTGGATGCGGAAACCGCGATTGACCTGAACCTTGCCCTGATCGTCGACCCACGACACGCGGAACACCACCGCCCGCTCCGGCTCGCAGATGCGCTCCAGAATGCCTGAGGTCAGGTAACGCGGATTGGCTTCGAGAAACGGCCACAGACTGCGCAGGACTTCTTCGACAGCCTGGTGGAATTCGGGTTGATCCGGGTCGCGTTTTTTCAGTCGGGCAAGGAAGGATTCGACGGATTCGATCATGGGAAAAGTCTCGGCAAATTTATTGTCGTTGGAAGCGATTGAGCCGGACTGTAGCAAACGATTTGCGCACAGCAACAGCGCAAAATGTCGCAGTTATGAAATTAAATGGTGCACAGGATATAAATCAGGTGGTTTTTTGGGCTGGTTTTGCACCTGATTGGGGAGATCAGATTGAAGTGATGCACCAACAGTTATACCGCCTTCGCGAGCAAGCTCGCTCCCACACTTGAAATGCGCTCCCCTGTGGGAGCGAGCTTGCTCGCGAAGGGTTCGACTCGGTTGCATCTGAAAAACCCAGGCAAAAAAAAACGGAGCCCGAAGGCTCCGCTCTTTTTCATCCAACCAGCCTGATATCAGGCCAGTTTCTTGTGGCGTACCCGATGTGGCTGGGCGGCCGCTTCGCCGAGGCGCTTTTTGCGGTCGGCTTCGTACTCGGTGTAGTTACCTTCGAAGAACACTGCTTGCGAGTCGTCTTCGTACGCCAGGATGTGCGTCGCGACGCGGTCCAGGAACCAGCGATCGTGAGAGATCACAATGGCGGCGCCCGGGAAGTCCAGCAGGGCTTCTTCCAGCGAACGCAGGGTTTCAACGTCGAGGTCGTTGGACGGTTCGTCGAGCAGCAGGACGTTGCCGCCCTCCTTCAGGGTCAGCGCCAGGTGCAGACGACCGCGCTCACCACCGGACAGGTCCTTGACGAACTTCTGCTGGTCGCCGCCCTTGAAGTTGAAGCGACCGACGTAAGTGCGCGACGGGATCTCGTAGTTGCCGATGCGGATCTGATCGGAACCGTCGGAGATCTGCTGGAACACGGTCTTGCTGCCGTCGAGGTCTTCGCGGCTCTGGTCAACGCAGGCCAGTTGCACGGTTTCGCCGATTTCGATGGTGCCGGAATCCGGAGTTTCCTTGCCCATCAGCATGCGGAACAGGGTCGACTTACCGGCACCGTTACCACCGATCACGCCGACAATGGCGCCCTTCGGCATGGAGAACGACAGGTTGTCGATCAGCACGCGATCGCCGTAGCCCTTGGTGACGTTCTTGAACTCGATGACCTTGTCGCCCAGACGCGGACCGGCCGGGATGTAGATCTCGTTGGTTTCCGAACGCTTCTGGAATTCCTGCGACTGCATTTCTTCGAAGCGTTGCAGACGAGCCTTGGATTTCGACTGGCGGGCCTTGGCGCCTTTGCGCACCCACTCCAGTTCTTCCTTCATGGCTTTTTCGTGAGCCGACTGCTGCTTGGATTCGGCCGCCAGACGATCGGACTTGGCTTCGAGCCAACCCGAGTAGTTGCCCTCGTAAGGAATGCCCGCGCCGCGGTCGAGCTCCAGAATCCAGCCGGCGACGTTGTCGAGGAAGTACCGGTCGTGCGTGATCGCGACCACGGTGCCCGGGAAGTCGTGCAGGAAGTGCTCCAGCCACGCCACCGAATCAGCGTCCAAGTGGTTGGTCGGTTCGTCGAGCAGCAGCATGTCCGGGGCGGACAGCAGCAGACGGCACAGGGCCACACGACGTTTTTCACCACCGGACAGGTGTTCGACCTTGGCGTCCCAGGCCGGCAGACGCAGGGCGTCGGCCGCGACTTCCAGTTGACGCTCCAGGTTGTGACCATCGCTGGCCTGCAGGATCGCTTCGAGCTTGGCCTGTTCGGCAGCCAGCTTGTCGAAGTCGGCATCCGGATCGGCGTAAGCGGCGTAGACCTCGTCCAGACGCGCTTGCGCGTCCTTGATCACGCTGACCGCTTCCTCGACCACTTCACGCACAGTCTTGGTCGGATCAAGTTGTGGCTCTTGCGGCAGATAACCGATGTTCAGGTCCGGCATCGGACGGGCTTCGCCCTCGAACTCGGTGTCGACGCCGGCCATGATTTTCAGCAGCGTGGACTTACCCGAACCGTTGAGGCCGAGTACGCCGATCTTGGCGCCGGGGAAGAACGACAGCGAAATGTTTTTCAGGATTTCCCGCTTCGGCGGAACAACTTTGCCCAGCCGATGCATGGTGAAGACGTATTGAGCCATGGAGAACCTTGGGTCAGTGACAGATGAATGATTGGAGCGCAGGCGATGCCCGGCCAGACCGATGCGCGTCGTTCACTAGACCACTTGATGGCCATCAATGCGTGCGCGCGGAATAAAGTCTGAGTCTAGGAGCTGGAACGCTCCCGCGTAACCGGCAAAGCTACCTTAATGACGGAAGGCAGTCCAGCCGAGTGGGGCTGGCACTTCGCCACAACTCAAGGCATGCTAGCCGCCCTTCGGGCGTCCGGCTTATAGTGCACGTCGCGCCAGTCCAGCCAAACCGCAGGATTACAGCTTGTCCAACGTTACCCCGCCAGCTTCTGTGAGCGCGTCCAATCCGGGGACCGGCTCGCCCCTGCGCGGAACACTGAAGGGTGCATTGGCGACGCTGGTACTTTTGCTGCTGGCATTGCTGTTCTGGCAGTTGCTCGATCAACTGCGCGAGACCCAGAAAAACCAGCGCCAGTACACCATCGACTACACCGCCGACCTCGCCTCGCAGGTCAGCCTGAACATGTCGCTGAATGCGCAGATCGCCCTCAACCTGTTACCGATCGTCGAACAGCCGCAGTCGTCCGACGAACAGCAGGCACTGCTGCGCAAGCTCCAGCAATCGCTGCCCGACCTGCGCAGCCTGGCCCTGCTCAGCCCGTCCGGGAAAATCATCAACGACAGCGCCAGCGACAGCCACGACGCCGATTACCTCGGTGAACTGGTGCGCCGCAGCCGCGCCCAGGCGCATTACTTCAGCAACGCCGACGACGGCTCGGTAGTGCATCTGTTATTGCATCAGGCCAGCGGCAGCACGCGCGGCTACTGGGTTTTGCGCCTGACCCCGACCTTCTTCGACTCGCTGACCAAGCAGGGCGAAACCGGCATCCGCCCGTTGTGGCTGGTGGAAAACCGTCTCAACCATCAGATCATCAGCCGCGACGAAGCGCTGTCCTCAGCCAGGCCCGGCGTGCTGAGTCCGGACGACATGGCCAACACCGTGCTCACCGTGCCGCTGAGCAGCAGCGACTGGCAGTTGCGCGGGCTGTTCGACCGCCAGCGCGTGCTCGAAGAACTGCTACCGGCGTTCATCGGCAAATGCCTGCTGGGTCTGGCGTTCTCGATGCTGCCGGTGATCGCGCTGCTCAACATGCGTCGCCGTCAGCGCCAGTTGCATGAAGGTCGCCGGCGCTATCAGGACATTTTCGAAGGCACTGGCGTGGCGTTGTGCGTGCTCGACCTGTCCGGCCTCAAGCAGGTGTTCGACAAGGCGCAGATCCAGACCAGCGACCAGCTCAAGGCCTGGCTCGACCAACCGGCCCAGCGCCAGCAACTGCTGCAAGAACTGCGCGTCACCGAGGTCAATCAGGTGGCGCTGCAACTGCTCAATGTCAATTCCTGCGAGCACGCCTGGCAGTTGCTGATCGACGGTCATCCGCACAGCCAGTGCGCCATCGGCAACCAGGTGCTCGACGCTGTTCTGCAGCAACAAAAACAGCTGGAACTGGAAATCAAATTGCCGGACATCAACGGGCGCGATCAGCACCTGTGGATGGTCCTGCGCCTGCCTGAAGAACAGCACGACTATAAAGCGGTGATCCTCAGCATCAACGACATCACCAGCCGCAAGCTGATCGAACTGTCGCTGCTGGAACGCGAAGGCTTCTGGTCGGACGTGGTGCGCACCGTGCCGGATCATCTGTATGTGCAGGACGTGATCAGCCAGCGGATGATTTTCAGCAACCACCACCTCGGCCAGACCCTCGGGTACAACCGCACCGAACTGCATCAGATGGGCGAGTACTTCTGGGAAATCCTCCTGCACCCGGAGGACGCCGACTACTACCATCGCTCGCGGCAGATGCAGCGTCACGCCGGTTACAGCCAGTTGTTGCAATGCCAACTGCGTTTCCGACATCGCGATGGCGAGTGGCGGCGCTTCGACATCCGCGAACAGGCGCTGGCCCGCGACAAGCACGATCAGGTCACGCGGATCATCGGCGTGGCCAAGGACATCACCGAGCAGATCGAGGCCAGTGAATCCCTGCGCGACAGCGAACAACGCTACCGCATGCTCGCCGAAAGCATCAGCGACGTGATCTTCTCCACCGACAGCAAGCTGTCGCTGAACTACGTCAGCCCGTCAGTGCAAGCGGTACTCGGCTACGACGCCGAGTGGATTTTCCAGAACGGCTGGCAATCGACCATCGCCAACCCGCAGCAACTGAGCGGCATCTACTCCTTGATGGATCGGGTCAGCAAAGCGCTCGACAAACCTGAACAACTGGCAGTGTTGCGCAACCAGGTGCAGACCCAGATGTTCCTGTTCGACTGCCTGCGCGCCGACGGCCGCAAGATCCCGATCGAGCTGCGTCTGGTGCTGGTGTGGGACGAACACGGCGCGTTCGAAGGCGTGCTCGGTGTCGGCCGCGACATCAGCCAGCAACGCCGCGCCGAGAAAGACCTGCGCATGGCGGCCACGGTATTCGAGCACTCGACTTCGGCGATCCTGATCACCGACCCCGCCGGTTACATCGTGCAGGCCAACGAAGCGTTCAGCCGGGTCAGCGGTTACGCGGTATCGGAAGTGCTCGATCAGTTGCCGAACATGCTCACCGTCGACGAGCAACAGGACGCGCACCTGCGCTATGTGCTCAAGCAACTGCACCAGCACAGCACCTGGGAAGGTGAAGTCTGGCTCAAGCGCCGCAACGGCGAGCATTACCCGGCGTGGGTCGGCATCACGGCGGTACTCGACGATGAAGGCGACCTCGCCAGTTACGTGTGCTTCTTCAGCGACATCAGCGAGCGCAAGGCCAGCGAACAACGCATCCACCGCCTCGCCTACTACGACGCCCTGACCCACCTGCCGAACCGCACACTGTTCCAGGATCGCCTGCACACTGCGCTGCAATCGGCCGAACGGCAGAAGTCGTGGGTGGTGCTGATGTTCCTCGATCTCGACCGCTTCAAGCCGATCAACGACTCGCTCGGCCATGCTGCTGGCGACCGCATGTTGAAAGACATGGCCACGCGGCTGCTGGCCTGCGTCGACGATGACGACACCGTGGCGCGCATGGGCGGCGACGAGTTCACCTTGCTCCTGCAACACCGCTCCAGCCGCGAAATGGCGCTGAACCGGGCGATTCACGTGGCCGAGCAGATTCTCGCCAGCCTGGTGCGACCGTTCGTGCTGGAAGGTCGCGAGTTCTTCGTCACCGCCAGTATCGGCATCGCCCTGAGCCCGCAAGACGGTAACGAACTCAGCCAGCTGATGAAGAACGCCGACACCGCGATGTATCACGCCAAGGAGCGCGGCAAGAACAATTTCCAGTTCTATCAGGCCGACATGAACGCCAGTGCGCTGGAACGTCTGGAGCTGGAAAGCGACCTGCGCCATGCGCTGGAGCAGAACGAATTCGTCCTGTATTACCAGCCGCAGTTCAGCGGCGACGGCAAACGCCTGACCGGCGCCGAAGCGCTGCTGCGCTGGCGTCATCCGCGTCGTGGACTGGTGCCGCCGGGGGATTTCATTCCGGTGCTGGAAGAGCTGGGTCTGGTGGTCGACGTCGGCGACTGGGTGATCAGCGAAGCCTGCCGTCAGCTCAAGACCTGGCACCAGAACCGCGTGCGCGTGCCGAAGGTCTCGGTGAACATCTCGGCGCGGCAGTTCTCCGACGGCCAGCTCGGCACGCGTATCGCCACCATCCTGCGCGAAACCGGGCTGCCACCGGCGTGCCTGGAGCTGGAACTGACCGAAAGTATCCTGATGCGCGAAGTCAGCGAGGCGATGCAGATCCTCGCCGGGCTGAAAAACCTTGGCCTGAGCATCGCGGTCGATGACTTCGGCACCGGTTATTCGTCGCTGAACTACCTCAAGCAATTCCCGATCGACGTGCTGAAGATCGACCGCACCTTCGTCGACGGCCTGCCGTCCGGCGAGCAGGACGCGCAGATCGCCCGCGCGATCATCGCCATGGCCCACAGCCTCAATCTGGCGGTGATCGCCGAAGGCGTGGAAACCCATGAACAACTGGACTTCCTGCGCGAGCACGGCTGCGATGAAGTGCAGGGTTACCTGTTCGGACGACCGATGCCGGCGAGCCGGTTCGAGGCGCAGTTCAGCAATGATGCCCTCTTCATGTTCGACTGAATTTTTGCGGTGCCGCTCATGACGCCTTCGCGAGCAAGCCCGCTCCCACAGTGGACCGCATTTTTCCTGAAGGAACCGGCTCAAAGGTGGGAGCGGGCTTGCTCGCGAAAGGGCCGGTACAGACGCATGAAAAATCTGCGGTGCAGTCATCCCCAGCAGGCTGGCTCGCCCAAGGACTTGCCGTAGATCAGTATTCTTCGGTTGAAACGCGGCCATTGTGGAGGCCTTCAAAAGCACCGCACATCTGTCATGAACGCCACTTGTCTGCGACATGATGTCGTTTCATATGCCATCCAAAACCCATTGGGTTAGAATGCCCCCCTTTTCTGCCCCCGATCCTTGAGGACCGCCATGTTCAGCCGTGATTTGACTATTGCCAAGTACGACGCCGATCTCTTTGCCGCCATGGAGCAAGAAGCTCAGCGCCAGGAAGAGCACATTGAGCTGATCGCTTCGGAAAACTACACCAGCCCTGCGGTGATGGAAGCTCAAGGCTCGGTACTGACCAACAAGTACGCCGAAGGCTACCCGGGCAAGCGCTACTACGGTGGTTGCGAGTACGTCGACGTTGTTGAACAACTGGCCATCGACCGCGCCAAAGAGCTGTTCGGCGCCGATTACGCCAACGTTCAGCCGCACGCCGGTTCGCAAGCCAACGCCGCTGTCTACCTGGCCCTGCTGCAAGGTGGCGACACCATTCTGGGCATGAGCCTGGCCCACGGTGGTCACCTGACTCACGGTGCCAGCGTTTCCTCCTCCGGCAAGCTGTACAACGCCGTGCAGTACGGCATCGACGCCAACGGCCTGATCGACTACGACGAAGTCGAGCGCCTGGCGGTTGAGCACAAGCCGAAAATGATCGTGGCCGGTTTCTCTGCCTACTCGCAGATCCTCGACTTCCCGCGCTTCCGCGCCATCGCTGACAAGGTCGGTGCCTACCTGTTCGTCGACATGGCGCACGTGGCCGGTCTGGTCGCCGCTGGCGTCTACCCGAACCCGGTGCCATTCGCTGACGTGGTCACCACCACCACGCACAAGACCCTGCGCGGTCCTCGTGGCGGTCTGATCCTGGCGCGCGCCAACGCCGAGATCGAGAAGAAGCTGAACTCCGCAGTATTCCCGGGCGCCCAGGGTGGCCCGCTGGAGCACGTGATCGCCGCTAAAGCGATCTGCTTCAAGGAAGCACTGCAGCCTGAGTTCAAGGCTTACCAGGAACAAGTGGTGAAGAACGCCCAGGCCATGGCCGAAGTGTTCATCGAGCGCGGTTTCGACGTAGTTTCCGGTGGCACCAAGAACCACCTGTTCCTGCTGTCGCTGATCAAGCAGGACATCTCCGGTAAAGACGCCGACGCCGCTCTGGGCAAAGCGTTCATCACCGTGAACAAGAACTCCGTGCCTAACGACCCACGCTCGCCGTTCGTCACCTCCGGCCTGCGCTTCGGCACCCCGGCTGTGACCACTCGCGGTTTCAAGGAAGCCGAGTGCAAAGAGCTGGCCGGCTGGATCTGCGACATCCTGGCTGACCTGAACAACGAAGCGGTGATCGACGCCGTTCGCGAGAAAGTCAAAGCCATCTGCAAGAAACTGCCGGTATACGGCGCGTAATCGCGACGTTAAATCCGCAGCATGAAAAACCGGCCAGCGATGGCCGGTTTTTTTTCGCCCGTCGGAAAGATCAAAAGATCGCAGCCTTCGGCAGCTCCTACATTTGGAATGCGCTCACCTGTAGGAGCTGCCGAAGGCTGCGATCTTTTGATTTCTGGCCACTGGTCAGACCGGTCATGCCAATTTAGCGATTTTCACTTGTCATCCCGAAAAAACCGAGCGTAGACTGCGCCTGCACTGGACATACCGGTAAGACCACAATAATTAAGTCCTGAATCTGATGTGCCCCGCACACGGCAGCCAGGACACCGACCAGGATTCCTCCCATGCTCAGATGGTGCTCGCGTTCAATCTTCCTCCAAGTGGTTCTCGGACTGGTGCTCGGCATCATCTGCGGGCTGACCCTTCCCGAATATTCCGCTCAGCTCAAACCGTTGGGCGACGGCTTCATCAAACTGATCAAGATGCTCATCGGCCTGATCGTGTTCTGCGTGGTGGTCAGCGGCATCAGCGGCGCGGGCGATCTGAAGAAGGTCGGGCGCATCGGCCTCAAGTCGGTGATCTACTTTGAAGTGCTGACCACCATCGCCCTGGTGATCGGTCTGGTGTTCGCTTTCAGCACCGGAATCGGCAGCGGCGCGAATATCCATCTGGAGCAGTTGTCCGCCGCCGACATGGGCGATATCGCCGAGCGCGGTCAGCACATGCACACCACCACGCAGTTCCTGATGGACCTGATCCCGACCTCGGTAATCGGTGCCTTCGCCGACAACAACATTCTGCAAGTGCTGCTGTTCTCGGTGCTGTTCGGCAGTGCGTTGAATCTAGTCGGTGAAGCGGCCTCCGGGATCTCGCGGCTGATCAACGAACTGAGCCATGTGATTTTCCGGATCATGGGCATGATCGTGCGTCTGGCACCGATCGGCGTTTTCGGCGCCATCGCCTTCACCACCAGCAAATACGGCCTCGATTCACTGCAACATCTGGGCAGTCTGGTGGGCTTGTTCTACCTGACCTGCATGGCATTCGTCAGCGTGATTCTAGGGCTGGTGATGCGTGCGTCCGGCCTGCGCCTGTGGCCACTGCTCAAGTACCTGCGTGAAGAATTGCTGATCGTCATGGGCACCGCTTCTTCCGACGCCGTGCTGCCACAGATCATGCGCAAACTGGAACACCTAGGCATCGGCAGCTCGACCGTCGGGCTGGTGATTCCCACCGGTTACTCGTTCAACCTCGACGGCTTTTCGATCTACCTGACCCTGGCCATCGTGTTCATCGCCAACGCCACCGGTACGCCACTGGCAATGACCGACCTGTTGACGATTCTGCTGGTATCGCTGATCACTTCGAAAGGCGCCCACGGCATTCCCGGCTCGGCGCTGGTGATTCTCGCGGCGACGCTGACGGCGATCCCGGCGATTCCGGTGGTCGGGCTGGTGCTGGTACTGGCGGTGGACTGGTTCATGGGCATTGGCCGGGCGCTGACCAACCTGATCGGCAACTGCGTCGCCACCGTGGCCATCGCCCGTTGGGAAAAGGACATCGATGTGCAACGCGCAAACAAAGTACTCAGCGGTCAGCAGGGCTACACCTTTCAACCGCGTAAAACCGGAACTCCGGCGCACCAGCAAGAGTTCTGATTTTCAACCCCGCAGGAGCTGCCGCAGGCTGCGATCTTTTGATCTCGTTTGCGGCATCCCCTATGGGCTTACGGAGCTAGACAAGTGATAACCACATCAACCGTCGTCAACTCAGTCGTAGAAAAACTGCGCGCAGCGCTGGCCCGCGGTCAGTGGCGCTCCGGCGACATGCTGCCGGGTCAGCGTGAACTGGCCGAACAACTGGGCATCAGCCGTCCGAGCCTGCGCGAAGCGGTGATCGTTCTGGAAACCCTTGGCCTGGTACGCTCGATGCCGGGCAAAGGCGTGGTGGTGCTCGACGCCCAACTCAGCGACAGCCAGAGCCACGACAGCGCGGTGGCCGGCGCCAGCCTCGAAGACGTGCTGCAACTGCGTTACACCCTTGAGCCGTTCATCGTCGGGCTGGTCGCGCAGTCGATCAGCAGCAAGGAAGTCGGGCAATTGCGCCTGACCCTGATGGACATGCGCGAAGCCCTTGAAGCGGGCGACAGCGAAGCCGGGGTGAGCGCCTACATCGCCTTCCACGAAGAGCTGTTCACCCTGACCTCGAACCCGATCTTTCAGAGCGTGGTGCAGCAGACCAGCAACGCGCTCAAGCAAAGCGCCGAAGTGCTGCGCAATTCACCTGAGCATCTGGCCGAACGCCTGGAAGAAAACGAAGCGGTGGTGCGCGCGATCCGCAGCAAGAACAGCGCCCAGGCCAGCGCCGAAATGCGCCGGCACATTCTGCGCGAAGGTCAGCGCATGGGCTTTGAGTTGAACATTCCGGATGACCACCTCAGCAACTGACTTTCTTCACACTGGAGACCGGCCATGAACAGCCTTGCCACGTCGCCGCACACTCGTCAGATGTCGGCGCCCCTGCCCTTCTCCCGCCTGCGGACGCCGGCAGATGATCTGTACCCGCGGCTGTTCGACGCGATTCTGGACCAGCGAATCGATCCGGCCAGCCGCTTCACCGAAGACAGTCTCAAGCAGATGTTCGGGGTCAGCCGCGCCGATGTGCGCCGGGTACTGACGCAGTTATCGCATGAGCAGGTGATTGTGCTGCGCGCCAATCATCGGCCACGGGTGGCCGCACCGGATGCCGAGCAGACCCGACAAACCCTGCATGCGCGGCGCCTGACCGAAGCGACACTGGTGCGCCTGGCTTGTCAGAATGCATCACCCGAGGGTTTGAAACGCTTGCGTGCACTGGTCGAACGCGAACGCCTGGCCGTGGTTCAGGAGCGGCGTGCGGCGGCGATTCGGTTGTCCGGCGAGTTTCATCTGCAGTTGGCGCAAATGGCGGGCAATGCACCGTTGGCGCATTTCCTTGGCAGCCTGGTGCCGTTGACGTCGCTGGCGATTGCGCGGTGTGGTGGATCGACGCCGGGGTGCTGCGCGTGGCAGGAGCATCTGGCGATTGTCGAGGCGGTCGCGTCTGGGGATGTGTCCATGGCTGAGCGACTGATGAATCAACACCTGGATCATCTTGAGCAGACTTTGCTGGGTACAGCCCTTGAGCATCGTGTCGCCGGTTAGATCGCCTTCGCGAGCAAGCCCGCTCCCACAGTGAATTGCATTCCTCCTGACAGAATGCGGCCTACTGTGGGAGCGGGCTTGCTCGCGAAGGCGTCAGCCCTGGCGCCGAATAACCATCAGGCAGAAGTCACTTTGGCAAACCCCGCCCGAATCTTCTCTTCCGGCAAATCATCGGCAATAAACACAATCACACTTTCCCGCGCTTCACCCTCGGCCCACTCGGTGTCCCAATCAAAGCCGTAGAGTTTCAGTACGCCCTGAAACACCAGCCGCCGATCCTCGCCAGCGATGTTCAACACGCCCTTGTAGCGCAACAACTGCTTGCCGTGTTCTTCCAGCAGCTCATTCATGAACTCGCTGAGTTGATCGATATCCAGTGGCTGGTCAGTGCGCAGCACCAGACTGGAGATGCGGTCGATGGAAGGCGCCTTGCTCACCGGACGCAGGCTCACCCCGCCGCCGAGGTCGGCATTGAGGTTGAAACCACGCACGTCGAGCAGTTCGGCCAGATCGATGTTGCCATGCTCGACCACGCGGATCGGCGCGCGACGATTGATCCGGGTCAGGCGTTCGCTCAACGCGGTGAACGTGGCCTCATCCACCAGATCGGTCTTGCTCACCAGCAGGCGGTCGGCGAAACCGATCTGCGCCTGGGCGATGGTCTGGGCCAGGTGCTGGTCGGCGTGAGCCGCATCCACCAGGGTGATGATGCCGTCGAGCAGATAGCGTTCGCGCAGTTCTTCGTCGATAAAAAAGGTCTGCGCTACCGGGGCCGGGTCGGCCAGACCGGTGCACTCGATCACCAGCCGGTCGAAGGCAATTTCACCGCTGTCCAGGCGTTCGAGCAACAGGTACAGGGCCTTGGTCAAATCGGTGTGGATGGTGCAGCAGACGCAGCCGTTGGCCAACGTCATGACTTGCACCGGTTCGTCGCCGAGCAACTGGGTGTCGATGCCGGCGTCGCTGAATTCGTTTTCGATCACGGCGATTTTCAGGCCGTGCTCGGCTTTAAGCAGATGGCGCAGCAAGGTGGTCTTGCCGGCACCGAGGAAACCGCTGAGTACCGTGACAGGTATGGGAGAAGACAAAACACGATCTCCTGAAAGAAACACAAAACAAATGTGGGAGCGGGCTTGCTCGCGAAAGCGGTGTGTCAGTCAAATCATTCATCAACTGACACTCCGTATTCGCGAGCAGGCTCGCTCCCACAGGGGGGATTGCATCAACCGCAGGCTGTCAGCTCAACAGCACTTCGGCCCACCCTTGCCACCGTAACGCGCTTCCTGACGTTCGCGGAAGAACATCTCGTAGCTCATCACCGGTTTGTCCGGGTGTTTGGTTTGCATATGCTCGACGTAGGTGTCGTAGTCGGGCATGCCGACCATCAGGCGTGCGGCCTGACCGAGGTATTTACCGAGGCGACTCAGGTCATTGAACATGGTGCAATCCTCTGGTTACGCGTCCGGCAGGGCCTGGAATGGCGATTCTTTATCCGTACGCTCTTTTTTGCCCCAGGCGGCGATGCCGACCTTGAGCGCATAGAACAGGATGCTGAACACCACGAACAGGAACAGCGCCGTCAGCGTTGCGTTGGTGTAGGCGTTGAAGATCACGTGCTGCATCTGATCGATGCTCTTGGCCGGCGCGATGATTTGTCCGGCGGCGAGGGCATCGCTGTACTTCTTGGCCAGCGACAGGAAGCCGATCGCCGGGTTGGCGTCGAACAGCTTGATGAAGCCTGCAGTGGTGGTGCAGATCAGCAGCCAGGCGGCTGGCAGCAGGGTCACCCAGATGTAGCGCTGACGCTTCATCTTGATCAGGACCACGGTGCCGAGCATCAGCGCGATACCGGCCAACATCTGGTTGGAGATACCGAACAGTGGCCACAGGGTATTGATGCCGCCCAACGGGTCGATCACGCCCTGATACAGCAACCAGCCCCACATCGCCACACAACCGGCGGTGGCGATCAGGTTGGCGGTCCACGATTCGGTACGTTTCAGCGCCGGCACGAAGGAGCCGAGCAGGTCCTGCAGCATGAAACGCCCGGCACGGGTACCGGCGTCCACAGCGGTCAGGATAAACAGCGCTTCGAACAGGATCGCAAAGTGGTACCAGAACGCCATGGTGTTTTCACCCGGCAGGACACTGTGCAGGATCTGCGCGATACCGACCGCCAGGGTCGGTGCACCGCCGGCACGGGCGAGGATGGTGGTTTCACCGATGTCATGCGCCACCGCTTGCAGCGCCTCCGGCGTGATCGCGAAGCCCCAGCTGCTGACCATTTGCGCCACCGAAGCCACGTCACCACCGACCACAGCGGCCGGGCTGTTCATGGCGAAGTACACGCCCGGCTCGATCACCGAAGCGGCAACCATGGCCATGATCGCGACGAACGATTCCATGAGCATGCCGCCGTAACCGATGTAACGCGCGTTGGTTTCGTTATCCAGCAGCTTCGGCGTGGTACCCGACGCGATCAACGCGTGGAAACCGGACACCGCACCGCAGGCGATGGTGATGAACAGGAACGGGAACAGACCGCCCTTCCACACCGGCCCGGTGCCGTCGACGAACTGGGTCAGCGCCGGCATTTTCAGCTCGGGCATGGTTACCAGAATGCCGATCGCCAGGGCGATGATGGTGCCGATCTTGAGGAAGGTAGAGAGGTAGTCACGTGGCGCCAGAATCAGCCACACCGGCAGCACGGCGGCAACGAAGCCGTAACCGATCAGCATCCAGGTGATTTGCACACCGGTGAAGCTGAAGGCCTTGGCCCACACCGGATCAGCGGCAATCTGCCCACCGAGCCAGATCGAACCGAGCAGCAGCAACACACCGATGACCGAGATCTCGCCAATGCGGCCCGGACGGATGTAGCGCATGTAAATGCCCATGAACATCGCGATCGGGATGGTCGCCATCACGGTGAAGATGCCCCATGGGCTCTCCGCCAGTGCCTTGACCACGATCAGCGCCAGCACCGCGAGGATGATGATCATGATCAGGAAGCAGCCGAACAGGGCGATGGTGCCGGGGATGCGGCCCATTTCTTCGCGCACCATGTCGCCCAGGGAACGGCCGTTGCGCCGGGTCGACATGAACAGGACCATGAAGTCCTGCACTGCGCCCGCCAGCACCACCCCGGCAATCAGCCACAGCGTGCCGGGCAGATAACCCATCTGCGCCGCCAATACCGGGCCGACCAGCGGGCCTGCGCCGGCAATGGCCGCGAAGTGGTGACCGAACAGAATGTGTTTGTTGGTCGGCACGTAGTCCAGACCGTCATTGTTGAGCACGGCGGGGGTGGCCCGACGCGGATCGAGTTGCATCACATTGTTTGCAATGAACAGGCTGTAGTAACGATACGCAACCAGATAAATGGCCACTGCCGCGACCACGATCCACAAGGCGTTGATCGCCTCTCCTCGGCGCAATGCCACTACGCCCAGGGCGCACGCTCCTACGATTGCCAGCACTAGCCAGGGTAAGTGGCGTAGCAGGCTATTATTATTTTTCATTTTATTATTCCAGCCAGGGTGGACAAGAAATACAGCCACCCCGAGTTTAGCGCTTACGGCGCCAAAGGCCATACCCCGACGTTGGTCTAGACGCCTTGTCGATTGGCCGCCACCCGCCGGTCGGGTCTATAGTCAGCGAACTCTTCCGAGGATTGCGCCATGAGCGAACACCCAGCCAATCGCCGTCGCTTCAAACGTATTGCGTTCGATGCCAGAACCGAGCTGAGTCAGGGCCACTTCATCTGGCCGGTGAAGTTGATCGACCTGTCGCTCAAGGGCTTGCTGATCGAGAAGCCGCAGCCGTGGCTGGGGGACAAGGAGCAGGATTTCTTCGTCGACATTCATCTGAGCGATGACGTGAATATTCAGATGGATGTGCATCTGGCCCATGAGGATCACGGGCAACTGGGGTTTGTCTGTCGGCATATCAGCCTGGAATCGATCCAGCGCTTGCGGCGGTTGATCGAGCTGAATCTGGCGGATGAAACCGAGCTTGAGCGCGAATTGGGTGCCTTGATCGAAATCTAAAATAATGCTGCTCAGGTAAGGGGGACGCTGCCACCGTGGCGAGGGAGCTTGCTCCCGCTGGGTCGCGAAGCGGCCCCTGCTCTTCACTAAAAAAGCAAGGGACTGCTGCGCAGTCCAGCGGGAGCAAGCTCCCTCGCCACAGTTTATTTTCGCGGAATGGGCAGAAATTGCGGCTGGAGAGAGCGTAAGCGGTTACTCGAACAGTGCGTCGAGCGCCTGCTCCAGGCGGGTCACGGCGATGATCTGCAACCCCGGCGGCGCTTCCTTCGGCGCGTTGCCCTTGGGCACGATCGCGCGTTTGAAGCCATGCTTGGCCGCTTCCTTCAAGCGCTCCTGACCGCTCGGCACCGGACGCACTTCACCGGACAAACCGACTTCGCCAAACACCAGCAGATCATGCGGCAACGGCCGGTTGCGCAGGCTCGACATCACCGCCGCCATCAACGCCAGGTCGGACGCGGTTTCCAGCACCTTCACCCCGCCGACCACGTTGAGGAACACGTCCTGATCGTGGGTCGGAATGCCGCCATGGCGATGCAAGACCGCCAGCAACATCGCCAGACGATTCTGATCCAGCCCCAGCGTTACCCGCCGGGGGTTCGCCAGATGGCTGTCATCGACCAGTGCCTGCACTTCCACCAGCATCGGCCGGGTGCCCTCCCACGTGGCCATGACCACGCTGCCCGGGACTTCTTCCTGAGCGCGCGTCAGAAAAATCGCCGAAGGGTTGGAGACTTCTTTCAGGCCCTTGTCGGTCATGCCGAACACGCCGAGTTCGTTGACCGCACCGAAACGGTTCTTCACCGCCCGCAACAGACGCAAACGCCCATCGGACTCGCCTTCGAAATACAGCACGGTGTCGACCATGTGTTCGAGAACCCTTGGGCCTGCCAATGCGCCTTCCTTGGTGACGTGACCGACGAGGAAAATCGCCGTACCGCTTTGCTTGGCATACCGCACCAGCAACGCCGCACTCTCGCGCACTTGTGATACACCACCCGGCGCCGATTGCAGCTGTTCGGTGAAAATGGTCTGGATCGAGTCGATCACCATCACCTTGGGTTTTTCCTGGCGGGCCGTGGCGATGATGGTTTCGATGCAGGTTTCGGTCATCACCCGCAATTGATCCTGAGGCAGCCCTAAACGTCGGGCGCGCATGGCCACTTGCTGCTGGGACTCTTCGCCGGTGACGTACAGCGCCGGCATGCTCTTGGCGAGGTTGCACAGGGTCTGCAACAGAATCGTCGACTTGCCGATGCCCGGATCACCACCGATCAGCACCACCGAACCGTCGACCAGACCGCCACCCAAGACCCGATCCAGCTCACCGGACGCGGTGGAGAAGCGCGGAATCTCCTCGATGCTGACTTCGGCCAGGGTCTTGATCTGCGCCTGCTGCCCGGCCCAACCGGTACGACCGGTGGGCGCCGTGGCCCCGCCGCTTTCGATCATGGTTTCGGTCAAGGTGTTCCAGGCGCCGCACTCGCCGCACTGGCCCGCCCACTTGGGAAAGGTTGCGCCGCACTCGGTGCAGCCGTACATGCGCTTGGCCTTGGCCATCTGGATCCCCCGGCAAAAACCGCGATGATAACGCAGCCACCGCTCAGCGCGGCGCGGCGGTGCGGATTTCGCCGTTGGCCAGACGCGCGGCACTGTTGCCCAGCGGGTCTTCGGCATTGAGGTCGGCACCCTTGGCCTTGAGTGCGTCGAGCAGTTCGACACGCTTGAACAACCCGGCGTACATCGCAGCGGTTTGTCCGGCGCCATTGCGCTGATCGGGGCTGCAATCAGTGGCCATCAACCGTCTGGCAATCTGCATCTCGCCTTTGAAAATCGCGCCCATCAGCGCCGTGTTGCCACGTTGATCCTGCGCGCAGGCATCTGCGCCCGCCGCCAGTAACCGATCAACTGCCGCGCCCTGGCCGTGATACGCCGCCAGAATCAAAGCGGTGTAACCCTTGCTGTCGCGGGTATCGAGGGAATAGCCGGACTCGATAAAGGTTTCGAGCATCGGCACATCACCACGCCGGGCGGCATCGAAATAGTAATCCTGCAACTGGGCCTTGATCGCCTCGGCGTTCTGTTCGGCCAGCGCTGTAAATGACAGGCAACCGAGCAGCAATAACAGACAAAATCGCATCAGCCGTCTCCTTGAGCAGAACGGGGCCTGAGTCAGGCCCCGCGTGATATGGCGTCGAGATCAGTCGACCAGTTTGGCCGCCAGCGCCTTTACCCGGCTCAGGTCGCCGTTGGCAACTTTGGCCACACCGCTGCCGTATTCCGGATCGGCCTTATAAAGGAAGGACAGAATGATGTGCTTGCTCTCGTCATCGGTGGTGGCCAGCGAGCCGCCGAAGCTGGCGATCAGGTCCTGACGCTCCTGCTGGCTGAACGAGCGATACAGATCACCGGCCTGCTTGAAGTTCTGCTCACGCTGAATCTTCGCCTGCTGGGTGCTGCCCGACAGCACCATTTGGCTGTAGCGCGCATTTTGTGGCTCATCACGCGGTTGCAGACGGCTCGGCTGATAATTCACCCCGGACTGCGTGGCAGCGAAGTTCATCGCACCGTCCTGATTGCCATTGTTGACGGCAACTTTGGGCGCGTTGATCGGCAACTGCAGGGCATTGGCACCCAGACGATACATCTGCGTATCGGCATAAGAGAACACCCGGCCTTGCAACAGACGATCTTCGGAAGGTTCGATACCCGGAACAACATTGGCCGGGGCCATCGCAACTTGTTCGGTTTCCTGGAACACATTGGCTGGGTTACGGTTCAACACCATTTGTCCAACTTTTCGCTCAGGAACATTCGGCCAGATCTTGGTAGCGTCCAATGGATCGAAATCAAACTTGGACAAATCTTGCGGATTTAGCACTTGGATGTACAAGTCCCACTTCGGGAAATCACCCTTGTTGATATGACTGACCAGATCATTAGTCATATGACTGTAATCTTTCCCCTGAACTTTTGTAACTTGCTCGGGCGTCAGATTTTTGATGCCTTGCAAACTTTTCCAGTGAAACTTCACGTAGTGCACTTCGCCCTTGGCATTGACCAACTTGTAGGCATGCACACCATTACCGTCCATTTCCCGATAACTGGCTGGAGTTCCCGAGTTGGAATACAACTCGGTCAGCGTGCGAGTGGCTTCCGGTACGTGGGAGAAGAAGTCGAAACGACGCGAGTCATCGTCCAGGTTGGTACGCGGATCGGGTTTGAACGCGTGAACCATGTCCGGAAACTTGATTGCGTCGCGGATGAAGAAGGTCGGAAAGTTGTTGCCCACCAGATCCCAGTTGCCATCTGCGGTGTAGAACTTGGTGGCAAAACCCCGTGGATCGCGCAGGGTTTCCGGGGAATGGTTGCCATGCACCACCGCAGAGAAACGCACAAATACCGGAGTGACCTGGCCGGCAGCGAACACCTTGGCCTTGCTCAGGTCGCTGAGATCATTGGTCACCGTGAAGGTGCCATGGGCACCGGTACCGCGGGCATGCACCACGCGCTCGGGAATGCGCTCGCGGTCGAAACGCTGGAGCTTCTGGATCAGTTGCACATCCTGCAGCAGCACCGGGCCGGTGGCGCCGGCGGTCTGCGAGTTCTGATTGTCGCCAACCGCTGCGCCGTTATCTCGGGTCAGGGGTGCGGCGTTCACGGAAAAAGTCAGCAGGCTGGCGATCAGTACGCCGAGCGTACGGCGATGGGGAAAAGCCCCCAGTCCAAGAGTGGAATTCATATCAGGTTCCTCTGGTTTTTTTGGGCGCATCCAGGTGCGCCAACCAGAGGCTAGAGGGCTATGCCGGTGAACATAAATAGAAAGTTCGCAACTCGACGATTGAAAAAAATGGCTTCCTGATCAGCGGTTTACGGCGTATTTCGCGCGCGATTAGTGGCACTTTGCAAACTAATCGTGGATTCATGTGTCGATAAAAACGGGCATTGTAAGAAGGTGTTTCGCGCAGGACGCGTTTTGCTGATTTACACTGCGTACACCAACCTCATCTGTAACAAGGAAATAACCTATGGGCGTGCTAAGTGAGTTCAAGGCCTTCGCGGTCAAAGGCAATGTGGTCGACATGGCCGTCGGTATCATCATCGGTGCCGCCTTCGGCAAAATCGTTTCGTCGTTTGTCGGCGACGTGATCATGCCGCCAATCGGCCTGCTGATCGGTGGGGTGGACTTCAGTGATCTGGCCGTTACGCTGAAAGCCGCCGAGGGCAGCGCCCCGGCCGTGGTATTGGCCTACGGTAAATTCATCCAGAGCATTCTGGACTTCGTGATCGTCGCCTTCGCGATTTTCATGGGCGTCAAAGCCATCAACCGCCTGAAACGCGAAGAAGCCGTGGCCCCTTCCCTGCCACCGGTTCCGACCAAGGAAGAAGAATTGCTCGGCGAGATTCGCGATCTGCTCAAGGCCCAGAACAACCGGCCTTGACCGCGTAATGAATGAAATCGGCGCCTGATGGCGCCGTTTTTCTACCAGTAGTTTTCCACCGCTACCTGCCCCGGCCGCCGCGACAGGCTCAGGCTCATGTGGCGTTTTTTCAGCAGTGCCCGAGTGTCATCGATCATCTGTGGATTGCCGCAAAGCATGACGCGCGAGTGCTCAGGGGTCAGTTCAACACCGGCTGCCCGTTCCAGCTCGCCGTTTTCAATCAGGCTGGTAATCCGACCGTGCAAGGCGCCACGCATTTGTTCGCGGGTAACCGTGGGAATGAATCGCAGTTTATGGGCATGTTCTGCCAGGTAATCACGCTCGGCCAACCCCGCAATCAAAGGCTGATAGGCCAGCTCCCGTGTCTCACGCACGCTGTACACCAGGATGATCCGCTCGAACCGCTCCCAGACCTCGAAGTCCTGCAGGATCGACAGAAACGGCGCGACCCCGGTGCCTGTGGATAACAGCCACAGATCCCGACCATCGACAAACCGGTCCAGTGTCAGGTAGCCAAAGGCCTGGCGCTCCACCAGCAAGGTATCCCCCACCTGCAAGCGGCTCAGCTCGCTGGTGAACTCGCCCCCCGGCACCACGATGGAAAAGAACTCGAGAAACTCGTCGAATGGCGACGAGACCATCGAGTAGGCGCGCCACACGGTACTGCCGTCGGCCTTGGTCACGCCGAGGCGGGCGAATTGTCCGGCGCTGAATCGAAACCCGGCGTCGCGTGTGGTACGCAGGGTGAACAGGCTGGGGGTCAAGCGCTGCACGTCGAGCAACGTCTGGGCCGTGAACTTATCTGCGCTGGCGGTCATGGGGCACTCCATTCAACGAATGCCCCCAGTGTCGCGCAAAATCAACAGCTTAAACACCGACAGTTTGTGCTGTTGTACGCTCGGCATTTCACAATTAAATTTATTTTCATATTGTGAATGTTAACTAACTGGAACCGCTCAGCTTTTGAATTAAGGATGACATTTTATAAATAACCCCACTAATAACCCTTTATTTAATTTTCAAAGCAGCCAAGAGCGAAAAGATCAGAACACCACGTAAGAAACATCCTACACTCGGGTTCGTGCCGGATCCTTTGGATCCAAACCGCACTCCCAGGAAAAGCCTCACGGAATTTGTAATGGAAATGTGGAAGGAGTCGCAACTGAAGCAACTGACTTTCGCAAAGGAGATAGAGACTGCCTATCCGATCCTTTTGAGATTCGCTGAGAATATCGGTTTTAATTTCTGCGCGATCTCGTTGACTTCGAATAATCGGAACGACAACTTAAACCCCTTGCAAATCAACAACTACCCTCAAGAGTGGAACGAACTCTATGAACTTGAACGCTACGGCAAGATTGATCCGGTAATATCACACTGCAATCACTGTATGTTGCCGGTGATGTGGAGCGAAGACCTGTACTCGCAAACACCAGAACTCTGGCAGGCCTTGCAAGAACATGGCTTGCGCCACGGCTGGTCACAGTCGTTCCATCATGAAGCATCCGGGCTCTGCACCACGCTGAGCCTCGCCAGAAAAAAGGGTCCTTTGAGCCCTCTCGAGCTGTACGAGCATTTCGGTTACATGTTCTACGTAACCGGCCATCTGAGCGAGTTGTTCGCCAGAACCTTGCCCAGGCACAGCGACCCTCTCACCCGACCGAAGCTTTCACCCCGGGAACTGGAAGTGCTGAAGCTTTCGGCCGTCGGCAAGACCGCTTATGAAATTTCGCGGATCCTTTGCCTCAGCGAACGGACTGTGAACTATCACGTGCAGAACGTGATTTCGAAGTTGAATGTGTGCAACAAGATTTCCGCAGTCATTGCGGCCACGCGCATCGGCCTGCTGGACACGCCGTAAACGCTAAAACCTGCGAGTATTCGAGCGCAAAAAAAAGTACCATTTGCGACCTTCCTGAGTGATGACGGCAACTTTGGCGTCGTGGTCCACTCGGACGGTTCCGCAGCACGCTCACCTGGGCCGCGGGCCACCCGTTGATTACCCAGAGTCCCCGTCCCATGCCCTTGCTCGATACGCCCTTTGCCCAACTCGATCTGATCCGCCAGCCTGAACAGCAGAATGAACCGCTGCAAGCCTTCGATGCGGCCGACGAATACCTGCTCAATCATCTGGCCGCCGAGCAACCGGCAGCGGATACCCGGGTACTGGTGCTCAACGACAGCTTCGGCGCCCTCGCGGCCAGCCTGGCGGGCAAGGTTCAGGTCAGCAGCAGTGGTGACTCGTTCCTGGCTTTTCAGGGCCTTGAGAAAAACCTGGTGCGCAATGGCCTGGCGTTTGATGCCGTGCGCGGCACACCGGCCAGCGAGCCGTTGGTCGGCCCCTACGACCGGGTGCTGATCCGTGTACCGAAAACCCTGGCGTTACTCGAAGAACAACTGATTCGCCTGCAAGGTCAACTGGCTCCGGGCGCGCAAGTGATGGCTGCGGCGATGGTCAAGCATTTGCCACGGGCGGCTGGCGACCTGCTGGAGCGCTACATCGGCCCGGTACAGGCATCGCTGGCGGTGAAGAAGGCCCGCTTGCTGATCGCCACGCCCGAAGCGAAAGCCCCGGCGGTCTCGCCCTACCCGTCGCGTTATCTGCTCGACGAACCGGCCATCGAGTTGCTCAACCACGCCAACGTGTTCTGCCGCGAAGGGCTGGACATCGGCACCCGCGCGTTCCTCCCGCACTTGCCGAAAAACCTTGGTTCGGCCCGGGTCGCCGACCTGGGCTGCGGCAACGGCGTATTGGCGATCGCCAGCGCCCTGCACAACCCTGACGCGCATTACACGCTGGTCGACGAATCGTTCATGGCGGTGCAATCGGCCGGCGAGAACTGGCGGGCGGCACTGGGCGCACGAGAAGTGATCGTGCGGGCCGGCGATGGTCTGGCCGGACAAGAGCCGCAATCGCTGGACGTGGTGCTGTGCAATCCGCCGTTCCATCAACAGCAAGTGGTCGGCGACTTCCTCGCCTGGCGCATGTTCCAGCAAGCCCGCGAGGCGCTGGTGGTCGGCGGTGCGTTATACATCGTCGGCAACCGTCATCTGGGTTATCACAGCAAACTGGCGCGGCTGTTCCGTGGCGTCGAGCAAGTAGCGGCCACACCGAAATTCGTGATTCTCAAAGCCCGCAAGTAAAACCTCAGGCAAAAAAAACCCTCCGTGGTACGGAGGGTTGTCAACCGTGCCCAGAGGCAACGGGACGGGATGTTTCAGTGCGTGGTCAGGCCCGCCGCGCTCATGAACAGGCGCATCAGGCTGGCCGCAATGAACAGCGCGCCGACGCTACCGATCCAGATCAGGGCCAACCAGCCGAGCCGCTGCCACAGCGGCTTTTTTTCGGCCTCTTCAATCTCGTGCAGGGAATGTTTGCCGTTCATTGCATCGTTCCTCTTGGGCGATGGCGTCGCTGAGGACGCCACCGCGAACAGATTTGCTCCCTCAGGGTGAGCAGAGCCGCAGATCAGTGGTAACCGTCTTCATGGGTGACCTTGCCGCGGAACACGTAGTAGCTCCAGAAGGTGTAACCCAGGATGAACGGGATGATGAACAGTGTACCGACCAGCATGAAGCCTTGGCTTTGCGGCGGTGCGGCGGCGTCCCAGATCGAGATCGACGGCGGCACGATATTCGGCCACAGGCTGATGCCCAGACCGCTGTAACCGAGAAAAATCAGCACCAGGGTCAACAGGAACGGCATGTAGTTGGCGTTGCGCACCACCGCGCGGATCAGCCCGTACATTGTCACCAGCACCAGAATCGGCACCGGCATGAACCAGAACAGGTTTGGCTTGCTGAACCAGCGTGTCGCGATTTCCGGGTGAGCCAGCGGCGTCCACAGACTGACGATGCCGATCACCGCCAGCAGCACGAACGCCAGCGGCCGCGCGAGATTGTGCATCTGTTCCTGCAACTTGCCTTCGGTTTTCATGATCAGCCAGGTGCAACCGAGCAAGGCATAGGCCACCACCAGCGCAGCGCCGCAGAACAGGGTGAATGGCGTCAGCCAGTCCAGTGAACCGCCGGCATATTGCCGATTGACCACTGGCAAGCCGTCGATGAATGCCCCGAGTGCCACGCCCTGAAAGAACGTCGCCGCCACCGAACCGCCGATGAACGCCTTGTCCCACAGGTGGCGCTTGTCGTCCTTGGCCTTGAAGCGGAACTCGAACGCCACACCGCGAAAAATCAGGCCGATCAGCATGAAGATCAGCGGCAGGTACAGCGCCGACAGCACCACCGAGTAGGCCAGCGGGAACGCGCCAAACAACGCCGCGCCGCCCAGTACCAGCCAGGTTTCGTTGCCGTCCCACACCGGGGCCACGGTGTTCATCATCACGTCACGGTCGGTCTTGCCCGGGATGAACGGGAAGAGAATCCCGATCCCCAGGTCGAAACCGTCCATGACCACGTACATCATGATGCCGAAGATGATGATCACGGCCCAGATCAGCGGAAGATCAATACCCATGAGTCAAATCTCCTTTTCCAGGCTGCGCTGCGAGTCAGCGTCGGTGCCTTCGTCATCGGCGGCGGACAACGGCCGCGCCGGTGTGCGTTTCTGGCCAGGACCACCGTCGTTGGTTTCCTTGCCTTCATCGGTTTTCGGCCCTTTGCGCACCAGACGCATCATGTAGCCGAGCCCGGCACCGAACAACGCGAAATACACCACGACGAACATGATCAGGGTGATGCTCATCTGCATGAAGCTGTGGTTGGAAGACGCATCCGCCGTGCGCATCAGCCCGTAGACCACCCACGGCTGACGCCCGATCTCGGTGGTGAACCAGCCGGCGAGGATCGCGATCAGGCCGGACGGTCCCATCCACAACGCCAGATACAGGAACGGGCGCGAGGTGTAGAGGGTGTCGCGCTTGCGCAGCCACAGGCTCCACAGACCGGTGAAGATCATCAGGAAGCCGAGACCGACCATGACCCGGAACGACCAGAACACGATGGTCGAGTTCGGCCGGTCTTCAGGCGGGAACTCCTTGAGCGCCGGTACTTGCTTGTCCAGCGAGTGGGTCAGGATCAGGCTGCCGAGATACGGAATCTCCACGGCGAATTTGGTTTTCTCTTCCTTCATGTCCGGCCAGCCGAACAGGATCAACGGCGTCGCTTCGTTGCCTTTGTTTTCCCAGTGGCCTTCGATCGCGGCGATTTTTGCCGGCTGATGCTCAAGGGTGTTGAGGCCGTGGAAGTCACCGATGACCGCCTGGATCGGCGCGACGATCAGCGCCATCCACATCGCCATCGACAGCATGGTGCGGATCGCCGGGTTGTCCTTGCCGCGCAGCAGGTGCCAGGCCGCCGACGAGCCGACGAAGAACGCCGTGGCCACGAACGCAGCGGTCGCCATGTGCATCAGGCGATACGGGAACGACGGGTTGAAGATGATCGCCAGCCAGTCGGTCGGGATCACCTGACCGTTGACGATCTCGAAGCCTTGCGGCGTCTGCATCCAGCTGTTGGAAGCGAGGATCCAGAACGTCGAGATCAGCGTACCGATGGCCACCATCACGGTGGCGAAGAAGTGCAGTTTTCGCCCGACCTTGTTCCAACCGAACAGCATCACCCCGAGGAAACCGGCCTCGAGGAAAAATGCCGTGAGCACCTCGTAGGTCAGCAACGGTCCGGTGACGGAACCGGCGAAGTCCGAGAAACGGCTCCAGTTGGTACCAAACTGGTAGGCCATGACCAGACCGGAGACCACACCCATGCCGAAGTTGACGGCAAAGATCTTCGACCAGAAGTGGTAGAGGTCACGGTAGGTATCGTTATGGGTTTTCAACCACAAGCCTTCGAGCACCGCCAGGTAGCTCGCCAGACCAATGGTGATGGCCGGGAACAGGATGTGGAACGAGATAGTGAATGCGAACTGAATTCGGGCGAGATCGAGCGCCTCTAAACCGAACATACGTCTTCCTCTGTCAGGTAATACCGGCGATGGGGCTTGCGGCCCCTGCACCTACTGCCCCCACGAATATCGAGTGCGGCGAATTCTGATTCGTTCTTTTTTAATAACCATCGCAACGCAGGGAGTCTGGCCATCGGGCCACCAGACCATGGCCCGGGAGGGTCTTGATCTGGATCAAGCAATGTTGAAAGAGTAGTCCCATTTCCGACGAAGAACGGCGTGGTCGTTTGCCGCGTGACAAGTTGCCTCATTGCCTGAGCAACGTTCTGAAAGACATTCCCGGAGCGGCGAAATCCCTTGTGGCGAGGGAGCTTGCTCCCGCTCGGCTGCGCAGCAGTCGTAAAACCTGCCACCATGACCTATCCAGAGAAATGCTCGGGAGTGCTTCGCCCTCCAGCGGGAGCAAGCTCCCTCGCCACAAGAAACTGAGGGTTTTGGACGATAGATGTCTGGCTAACTAAATTTTTTGTCATAGCAACTTCCTGTTACAGACTGGTGATAACCTCGCGGTTCCCCCCCGAGCCAGACTTGCCTTCAGATGCCCAGCCAAGAGCCCCTGCTGTTACGTCACCATCGTCCATTTCTCGCGTTCTGGTTCGCCCGGATCTTCACCGCCAGCGGTTTTCAGATGCTCACGGTGGCGATCGGCTGGAATCTGTATCAACTGACCGGCAACGTGCTCGACCTGGGTCTGGTGGGTCTGGTCGAGTTCGCGCCACGGGTGTTGTTCATGCTGCACACCGGGCATGTCGCCGACCGCTATGACCGACGCCGGGTCGCGGCGATCTGTCAGTCGTTGCAGGCGTTGATTGCCCTGGCGCTGGCCATCGGCAGTGCCACCGATCACATCACCCGGGAAATGATCTTCATCCTCGCCTTCCTGCTCGGCGGCGCACGCTCCTTCGAGCTGCCGACCACCCAGGCACTGCTGCCGAGCATCGTGCCCGCAGCACTATTCCCTCGGGCGGTCGCCGCAGCGCAGTCGGCACAGCAGTCGGCCACCATCGTCGCCCCGGCGATGGGTGGCCTGCTCTACGCGTTTGGCAGTGTCTGGGTCTACGGCCCGACGGTGTTGCTCTACGTTATCGCCTGCACCTTGATGCTCAATCTGCCCGCGCGGCAGACGCCGCTGAACAAAGGCAAAGCCACGCTGGACTCGCTGCTGGCCGGGATTCGCTTCATCCGCAGCCGCCCGGACATTCTCGGGGCGATCTCGCTGGATCTGTTCGCCGTGCTGCTCGGTGGCGCCACCGCGTTGCTGCCGGTGTTCGCCAAAGACATCCTGCTCACCGGCCCATGGGGCCTGGGCCTGCTGCGTTCGGCGCCGGCGGTTGGCGCGCTGGGGATGTCGCTGTTCCTCGCCCGGTTCTCCGTCGAACGCAACGTTGGCCGGGTGATGTTCACCGCGGTCGGCGTGTTCGGCGTGGCAACCATCGCCTTCGGTCTGTCGACCTCATTCTGGTTCTCGCTGGCGGTGCTGGTGGTGCTCGGCGCGGCGGACATGATCAGCATGGTGATCCGCGCCTCCTTTGTGCAACTGGAAACCCCGGACGAAATGCGCGGCCGGGTCAGCGCGGTAAACGGCCTGTTCATCGGCGCCTCGAACCAGTTGGGCGAATTCGAATCCGGCCTCACCGCGCACTGGTTCGGCACCGTACCGGCCGTGGTGATGGGCGGGATCGGCACGCTGGTGGTCACCGGGACCTGGATCAAACTGTTCCCGACCCTGGCCAAACGCGACCGGATGCATGTGCCGGTGGAAGAGGCGAAGGTCTGAGGCACATCAGCGAAATCAACACGCCAAGCACAAATTGATTGAAAAGGTGCGGTACATAGTTACCGCACAGAGTGTAATGTATCGCCTTACACTCGCCGCCATGATCAAATCCTTTCAGCACAAAGGCCTTCGTGGCTTCTATGAAACAGGTTCGACCCGCGGAATTCGCGCCGATCACGCAAAACGTCTGGCACGTATGCTGCAGTTCATGGATCGCGCAGCACTTTCCGCAGATCTTGATCTGCCGGGTTGGCGCCTGCATCCACTGAAAGGTGAACTGTCCGAATATTGGTCGCTCAGTGTTTCAGGCAACTGGCGGGTTATCTTTCGTTTTGTCGGTTCGGACATCGAATTGGTCGATTATCTGGACTACCACTGACAGGAGGCAGGCTCATGCCCATGCACAACCCGCCACACCCCGGTGAAACACTGCTCGTGGATGTCTTGCCAGAGTTAGGCATCAGTGTGAGTGAATTGGCCAGACATCTGGGCTTCGCCCGCCCTCACCTTTCCCGCGTATTGCACGGCCATGCACCGATCAGCCCGGATCTGGCAGTACGGCTGGAGCGAGCAGGCATTGGCAAGGCGCGTGTGTGGCTAGGCGTTCAAACCGATTACGATCTGTGGCAAGCAGAGCATCGGGAGCAACCAGCCATTACGCCTATCGCTGCCCACGCCTGAAGCCGTCACACCAACATCTCCCCCGCCACTTTCGCCCGCAACGCCTTGCCGCCAAGCTGCTCAACCAGCGTCAGGGAAAAGGCCAGTGCGGCGCCGGAGCCTTGGGCGGTGATGCAGTTGCCGTCGACCACCACCGGTTGATCAACAAACGTACAACCCGACAGTTGATGACTGGTAGCCGGCAGGCAGGTCATGCGGCGCTGACGCAGGACGCCGAAGGCTTGCAGGGCGATGGCCGGGGCTTCGCCTATGGCGGCGAACAGGCGTCCGGCGCTGGCCTGATCCTTGAGCAGTTGCTGCAGCGGTTGATGTGCTGCCAGATGTTGTGAACCGACCACCCCGCCGGGCAGGACGATCAGGTCGAAGGTCTGCGCCAGCACATCGACCAGCATGCCATCCGCCGTCAGGCGCGTACCGCGCGCGCAGGTCAGCATGCGCCGGCCTTCGATGCTGGCCGCTACCACTTCGATACCGGCGCGGCGCAGCACGTCGATCAGGGTCACGCTTTGCAGATCATCGATGCCCTCGGCGAGGGTAATCAGGGCTCTAAAGGTCATGGGCGCCATCCGCTGGGTGATCTTCCAAGCGTAGTCAGCTTTGTCCTGCCCCGTCCGGTGATAGCCGTTACTTGATGTAAAGCTGGGTCGACAGGGTGTTGCGCGGCGCGTTGAGCGAAGTGTTGCTGAAGCTGAAGGTGCCTTCCTGCTTGCCCGCCAGATCGAAGGTATACAGCGAGCCAACGGTTTTGCTGCCGGGCGTGCACTCGGTCAGATTGCCGTTATCAAAAGCGCACACTGGAGCCCGGGTGCCGTTGACTTCAAAACCGTCCAGCGTGGCATGCGGCTGGTTCTGGCCATAGCCGACTTCCAGTACATACACCTTGATGCTCGGCCCGGCGTGATTGCATTGGGTCTGAGTCTGTCCATCGCCGATGTCTTCCAGGCCGCAGGCCGGCGACTGAACCTTGATCACTTTCACTTGCGTCAACGCTGGCGCCGAGGCTGCCAGCGCCGCCGTCGACCCGGCCATCAGCCCCGCCATTACCCAGAAAGCCTTCATCCAGCGCTTGCCCATGTGATCGCGTTTCCCCGAAAAATTCAGCGCGCAGTATGGCGCAGATAACCCTCCGGCAAAACTTCGACGACGTTCGGCACCAACAACCGCCATATTCCTCACGCTGCTGGTATGATGCGCGGCTTTTTCCGGCCCACCACAAATTCCCAGGCGCTTGCGACGGTCTGTGCTTTGCTGTTGAGGTCGATACATTCACGGCGCCGCGTGCGCCACGGGGAGCAGACATGCTGGAAAGGCTGTTTCAACTCAAGGCACACAACACCAACGTGCGTACCGAGATTCTGGCGGGCGTCACGACCTTCCTGGCCATGGCCTACATTCTGTTCGTCAACCCGAGCATTCTCGGCGAGACCGGCATGGACAAGGGCGCGGTGTTCGTCGCCACCTGTCTGGCAGCCGCCATCGGCTCGACCATCATGGGCCTGATCGCCAACTACCCGATCGCCCTCGCGCCTGGCATGGGCCTGAACGCCTTCTTCACTTACACCGTGGTCCTGCACATGGGCCACACCTGGCAAGTGGCGCTGGGCGCGGTGTTCATCTCGGCAGTGTGCTTCTTCCTGCTGTCGATCTTCCGCATCCGCGAATGGATCATCAACAGCATCCCGCTACCGCTGCGCTCGGCGATTGCCGCCGGTATCGGCCTGTTCCTGGCGCTGATCGCCCTGCACAACGCCGGCATCGTAGTCAGCAACCCGGCGACCATGGTCGGCCTCGGTGACCTGAAAGCCCCGGCGCCGATCCTCGCCACCCTCGGCTTCGCGCTGATCGTCGCCCTCGAAGCGCTGAAAGTGCGCGGCGCAGTACTGATCGGCATTCTGGCGGTGACCATCATTTCCATCGCCATGGGCTTCACTCCGTTTGGCGGCGTGACCTCGATGCCACCTTCGTTGGCCCCGACCTTCATGCAACTGGACATCAAGGGCGCACTGGACATCGGTCTGGTCAGCGTGATCTTCGCCTTCCTGTTCGTCGACCTGTTCGACAACTCCGGTACCCTGATCGGCGTCGCCAAGCGCGCCGGCCTGATGGGCAAGGACGGCCACATGCCGAAAATGGGTCGTGCACTGATCGCCGACAGCACCGCGGCGATGGCCGGCTCGCTGCTGGGTACTTCGACCACCACCAGCTACATCGAATCCGCGGCTGGCGTCAGCGCTGGCGGCCGTACCGGCCTGACGGCGGTCGTCGTGGCGATCCTGTTCCTGCTGGCGCTGTTCTTCTCGCCACTGGCGGCCAGCGTTCCAGCGTTCGCCACCGCACCGGCGCTGCTGTTCGTCGCCGTGCTGATGACTTCCGGTCTGGCGGAAATAGACTGGGAAGACATCACCGTGGCCGCACCGGTGGTGGTTACCGCGCTGGCGATGCCATTCACTTACTCGATCGCCAACGGCATCGCCTTCGGCTTCATCTCCTGGACCGTGATCAAGCTGCTGTCGGGCCGCGCCCGTGAGCTGAACCCGGCGCTGGTGATCCTGTCGATTCTGTTTGTGATCAAGTTGGGTTGGTTCAACGCATGACTTTCGATTCCCAGGCCTACGCCACTCAGCTCGAAGACAAGGTCACGCGTTTGCGTGACCTGCTGGCCCCGTTCGATGCGCCAGAGCCGACCGTGTTCGACTCGCCGCTGCAGAACTTCCGCCTGCGCGCGGAATTTCGCCTGTGGCGCGAGGGCGGTGAGCGGCACTACGCGATGTTCTCTCAGGACGACAAACGCACGCCGATCCTCATCGAAGAATTCCCGATTGCCAGCCTGCGCATCAACCAGTTGATGCCGCAGCTCAAGGCGGCGTGGCAGGCCAGTTCGGCGCTGAGCCACAAGCTGTTCCAGGTGGAGTTCCTGACCACGTTGGCCGGCGATGCGATGATCACCCTGTGCTATCACCGTCCGCTGGACGAGCACTGGCATGCGGCCGCGTCGAAGTTGGCGGCTGATCTCAACGTCAGCGTCATCGGCCGCTCCAAGGGCAAGCGCGAAGTGATCGGCCACGATTACGTGGTCGAGAAGCTTGAAGTCGGTGGTCGCACCTTCAGTTACCGTCAGCCGGAAGGCGCGTTCACTCAGCCCAACGGCACCGTGAACCAGAAGATGCTGAACTGGGCGTACGAAGCATTGGGCGATCGTCCCGACGATCTGCTGGAGCTGTACTGCGGCAACGGCAACTTCACCCTGCCGCTCGCCACCCGCGTGCGCAACGTGCTGGCCACCGAGATCAGCAAGACCTCGGTCAACGCCGCACTGAGCAACCTCAGCGAAAACGCTGTGGATAACGTCACGCTGGTGCGTCTGTCCGCCGAAGAGCTGACCGAAGCGCTGAACGAAGTGCGTCCGTTCCGTCGCCTGCACGGCATCGACCTGAAAAGCTACGAGTTCGGCAGCGTGTTCGTCGACCCGCCGCGCGCCGGCATGGACCCGGACACCTGCGAGCTGACCCGGCGCTTCGACAACATCCTGTACATCTCCTGCAACCCGGAAACCCTCGCGACCAACATCGCCCAACTGCACGACACGCACCGCATCACCCGTTGTGCAATGTTCGACCAGTTCCCGTGGACGCATCACATGGAGTCCGGGGTGTTGCTGACCCGTCGTTGATGGCGAATGCCAGATACGAGAAAGCCGTCGTGATTGACGGCTTTTTTGTGCCTGCTTACGGTGCCGTGTCGGTTTTACGTGGACGCCCACCCTTCTTGCCATTCGCTCGTGCGGCTTCGGATTTTGCCGCACTGCTTTGACGACCGTTGCGCGAAGCTACCACCGAAGCCGCCATTCTCATGAGTGACGGGCTCGCCGAGATCATTCCGGAGATGGAAACGTCGAGGTCTTTACCCTCGTGACAAAGCGCAGTGCCTGCAAAATCGACTGTCAGGTTCGCATAATCGTCTGCCTCAAACCCTTCGAACTCCGGATACTGGCTTACCGGTAGCAACACACCGCTGCCGTCTTCAAAACGAATGACCAGAGAGGGGTTTTCAAAGGTCACGGAAACAGCCTGCAAGCTACCTGCTTGTCGCGCTTCGCCACGTTTTATCGCGGCATCGAGCATTTCTTCCGTCAGTGGACGATGCACGGACGGCTTTGCCTTGATGACATTCATAAATCGATTTCCACTCCTTCCAGTTTGCCGAGCAATGTCAGAAGAGTTTTGTCTGCTTCTGGCTCATAACGCGCCGAACTGATCCTGTAGGTCGTAGCGGTGACCGGTTTCACCACGGGGACTTCGTTTGACTCGCAGTCCCACACCTGATTGTCGAGACAAACTGTCTGCAAACCTGACCACCAGATCCCTCGTGCACGACGTAGATGAGCAGGTTGCCCAAGTGATCGACTCAAGCCTTCCAGCACGGCCAGCGCAGGTCGACGAGAAAGCGGCACGACATCCCACAGATCAATGTCGTTGTGCCAGAAACTGAACTGAGATCGGGCATTCCAGGCGCCTGCATTAACGTGAACATGGGGTGGGCAATGCTCATCTCGCAACATGATGCTTATCGACAATCCCTTGTAACTGCATACCTTCATGCTAACCCATCCGTTAGGTTAATAAGTTTCAAGATTCGATTTTCCTTGCAAATCCGACGGTCGGTGCTGCACAGCACCCAATGGCTTTCCCCCCTTTGAGACTAGCGGCGGCATGGGTGAGGAGGTGCTGAATCTTCAAGAAAAAACGTAAGCAAAGCTGTCGATACAACTCGAAAAAATTGAAATGAAAATGGCCAGTGTGCGATCACCGAACACAAAAACATCGGGCTCAATCAGTTCAATTGACCATGGTAACCATCTGGTACATTTTACCTCCACAGGCTGAAATCCTCGGCCCAAGCCAAAAACAATAAGTGGAGTTTGCCCCCATGCCCCCTATCGTTCTGGTGCTCAACGGCCCGAACCTGAACCTGCTCGGCACCCGTGAACCGGCGACCTACGGCCACGAAACCCTGGCCGATATTTCTGCACTGTGCGGGCGCGCCGCTGAAGAATTCGGCCTGACCGTGGAATTTCGCCAGACCAATCACGAAGGCGAATTGCTCGACTGGATTCACGCGGCACGCGGGCGTTGCGCCGGGATCGTGATCAACCCGGCGGCCTGGACGCACACTTCGGTGGCGATCCGCGACGCGCTGGTGGCCAGTGAGTTGCCGGTGATCGAAGTGCACCTGTCCAACGTGCATGCGCGTGAGCCGTTCCGCCACCATTCGTTCGTTTCGGCCATCGCCACGGCGGTGATGTGCGGCTTCGGCAGCCATGGCTATCGCCTGGCCCTGGAGCATTTCAGTCAACGGCTGAAAGGACGCGCAGCATGATCCGTAAGAACGTAATACTCGCCGGGCTGATTGGCGCGGGCATTCAGGCCTCGCGCACGCCAGCACTGCATGAACACGAGGGCGATGCCCAAGGCCTGCGCTACCTGTATCGACTGATCGACCTTGATCAGTTGCAACTCGACAGCAACGCGCTGCCCGACTTGCTGCTGGCCGCCGAGCGCATGCACTACACCGGCCTGAACATCACCTTCCCGTGCAAGCAGGCGATCATCCCGTTGCTCGATGAACTGTCGCCGGAAGCCCGGGGCATCGGCGCGGTCAACACGGTGGTGCTCAAGGATGGCAAGCGCATCGGCCACAACACCGATTGCCTGGGTTTTGCCGAAGGTTTTCGCCGAGGCCTGAAAGATGCTGCGCGTGAGCATGTCGTCCAGATGGGCGCCGGTGGTGCCGGGGCGGCGGTGGCCCACGCGCTGCTGAGCGAAGGCGTACAGCAACTGAGCATTTTCGACGTCGACCGCGAGCGTGCCGAGAGTCTGGCGAACAACCTCAACCAGCATTTCGGCTCAGGCCGCGCGGTGGCCGGGCGAGATCTGCCGGGCACGCTGAATCAGGCCGATGGTCTGGTGAATACCACGCCGATGGGCATGGCCAAACTGCCGGGCATGCCGGTGCCGGTGGAGTTGCTGCGCAGGGAATTATGGGTCGCGGAGATTGTTTACTTCCCGCTGGAAACCGAACTGCTGCGCAACGCCCGCGCCCTCGGTTGCCGCACGCTGGACGGCGGCAACATGGCGGTGTTTCAAGCGGTGAAGGCGTTTGAATTGTTCAGCGGCGTGGTGCCGGATGCGCAGCGGATGCTTGCGCATTTCCAAAGCATGAATAGCTAAAGATAAACATCGACCCTGTGGGAGCGGGCTTGCTCGCGAAAGCTGTGTGTCAGGCGCCAGATGTATAGGCTGACACATCGCCTTCGCGAGCAAGCCCGCTCTCACATTGGAGGGTGTCAGGCTTGCAAGTAGCGCAACACCGACTCGCAGATCATCTCGCGATGACGCTGCTTGATGCTTTCGTCCGGCAGGTCGATCTGAAAAATCTCACCGAACGTATGACGGTTCGAGACGCGGTAGAAGCAGAACGAGCTGATCAGCAAGTGCACATCCAGCGCGTCCAGCCCGGCGCGGAACACACCCTCCTCGGCACCGCGACGCAAAATCTCGCCCAGTGAATCGAGGATCGTATTGTTCATCGCCTTGATCGTGTCCGAACGCTTCACGAACTCGGCGTTATGAATGTTTTCGATACAGACGATGCGCACGAAATCGACATTGCGGTCGTGGTGATCGAAGGTGAACTCCACCAGTCGGCGGATCGCCACCACCGGCGGCAGCTCGGCCAGGTGCAGGCGGTTTTCGGTGCTGCGGATGTCGCCGTAAAGCTTCTCCAGCACCTCGACGTACAACTGCTCCTTACTGCCGAAGTAGTAATAGATCATGCGTTTGGAGGTGTGGATACGCTCGGCGATCGCGTCGACGCGGGCGCCGGACAAACCCTGCTGGACGAACTCGACGATCGCCTCCTGCAGGATGTTCTCGCGGGTCTTTTCCGGGTTGTTCTTGCGACTCTTGCGCGGCTCGATGCCAGATACGACGGGGGCTGCGGGGAGTTCTGAAGTCATTGTCATTGCGGGCTCACGGCCATCACTGCACAGGCTGGCGATTATGGGCCGCACAACTGCGCTAAGGAAGCTGCGCGACCCGTGTTTAATCCCGCGTTTACGAATTTCCTACAACTTCGCCTGGCGCACCGCGCCGCTGCGTGATTTGGCCATCGCCGCCAGACGCACCGCGACGTTCGCCGCACCATATCCGGCATAACCGTTTTTACGCTGGATGATCTCGAAAAAGAAGCGCCCCTCGAACGGCTCGGTGTACACGTGAAACAACTCGCCACCCTGCGCATCACGGTCGTAGAGCACGTTGTAATACGCCAGCTCACTGAGGAATTCGTCGTCGAAATCGAAGCGCGCGGCGAGGTCGTCGTAATAGTTGAGCGGGATATCCAGCAACGGCACACCGGCTTCTTTGGCGCGGCTGACTTCGGCGAAGATGTCATCACAATCGAAGGCGATGTGATGCACACCGGAGCCGCGATAACTCGACAGCGCGTGGGAGATCGCGGTGTTACGGTTCTCCGAGATGTTCAGCGGCAAGCGAATCGAACTGTCACGGCTTCTCAGCGCCCGGCTCTTCACCAGCCCATACGGATCGGGCAGCACCACTTCATCGTCGGCCTCGAAATCCAGCAGGCTCTTGTAGAACAGCACCCAACTGTCGAGGCTGTCGGCCGGCAACGCCATGGCCATGTGATCGATGCGCTTGAGGCCGCCACGAGCCTGAGCGTTCGGCAGCAGATTGAAGTCGGTGCCATAGACATCCGCCGCTTCATCCACCAGATAAATCAGGCTGCCGTCCGGCGCACGCACCGCGGCCAGTTCCAGTTCGTTGGGGCCGACCAGACCGCGATAGGGCTGGCCCTTGTAAGCGACCGCACGAGCGAGTGCGCTGGCGCTGTCCTTGACCCGCACGGCGGTGGCGCACAGCGACGGGCCGTGGGCCTCGAAAAAACTGTGGCCAAACGAATACGGTTCGGCGTTGAGGATCAGGTTGATATCGCCCTGACGCAGCAGGCTCACGCTCTTGGAGCGGTGCTGCCCGGCCTTGACGAAGCCCAGCCGCTCCAGCCAGTTGCTCAGTTTGGCGCCGAGGCTTTCGTCGACGGCGAACTCAAGAAACTCGATGCCGTTGTATTCGCTGGCCGGCGGCGTTTCGAAGAGGATTTCGCGGTTGGCCACCGGCGTTGCTTGCTGTTCCAGGCGCTGACGGGTTTTCTCTTCCAGATACAGCAGCGAACGCAGACCATCGGCGGCATTCGCCCGTGGCGGTGCGGCGCGGAAACCATCGTTGAAGATCTCCAGCGACAACGGCCCGGTGTAGCCGCTCTGGATGATCGGCGCGAGGAACCCCGGCAGATCGAATTCGCCCTGCCCCGGGAAGCAACGGAAATGCCGGCTCCATTCCAGAACATCCATGGCGAGGATCGGCGCGTCGGCCATTTGCACAAAGAAGATCTTGTCGCCGGGAATGTCGGCAATCGCTCTTGGATCACCTTTCAGCGACAGGGTGTGAAAACTGTCGAGCAGCACGCCGAGGGCCGGGTGATCGGCCTGGCGGACGATGTCCCAGACCTGTTGATAAGTATTGACGTGCCGGCCCCAGGCCAGCGCTTCATAGCCGATGCGCAACCCGCGAGCGCCGGCCCGTTCAGCCAGCAGGCGCAGGTCATCGACGAGAATCTGTTGATCGCCGATGCTGTCCGCCGAGGCGTTGCTGCAGACCAACACCAGATCGGTGCCCAGTTCCTGCATCAGGTCGAATTTGCGCTCGGCACGCTCCAGATTGCGCGCCAGTCGATCACGGCGGCAGCCCTCGAAATCGCGGAACGGCTGGAACAGGGTGATGGCGATCCCCAGGTCAGCGCACATCTGCCTGATTTCCCGCGGGCTGCCGTCGTAATACAGAAGATCGTTCTCGAAAATCTCGACGCCGTCGAACCCGGCGGCGGCAATGGCTTCGAGCTTTTCCGGCAGGGTGCCGCTCAGGGAAACGGTGGCAATGGAACGCTGCATGTTTCTACTCCCGGACTGCGCTGCAGTTTTTTACAGGGGATCGTTTTTTATCGTGAGGAAATTATTGGCTGCATCGTCTTCAGCAGCAATTTAAAGTGTACCAGCCGGTTAGTTTTGCGTGCGATTATCGAACACTATGGCGTTTCGACGAATTGACGATTTTTCGTCCACTGCCCACCATCGACTTCACATTGAGTCCGGAAATGAACCTTCGGTCGCAGTGCGTGCAAACAACACCACATAACAAATTCAAAAACGGGTGGAACAATGATTCCTTCACAGACTTCCCGCATGGCCCCGGCCATGAGCACTGCCACGGGTGGCATCGGCGACAAGATCCGCGGCGCCATGGCTGTCGGCAAGACCCGTTGGGGCATGCTGGCGCTGGTGTTTTTCGCCACGACCCTGAACTACATCGACCGCGCCGCCCTCGGCGTCATGCAGCCCATCCTCGCCAAGGAAATGAGCTGGACGGCGATGGATTACGCCAACATCAACTTCTGGTTTCAGGTCGGCTACGCGATTGGTTTCGTCCTGCAGGGACGATTGATCGACCGGGTCGGCGTGAAACGCGTGTTCTTCTGCGCAGTGCTGCTCTGGAGCCTGGCCACCGGCGCCCACGGTCTGGCGACTTCGGCCGTCGGCTTCATGGTCTGCCGGTTCATCCTCGGCCTGACCGAAGCGGCCAACTACCCGGCCTGCGTGAAAACCACGCGCCTGTGGTTCCCGGCCGGTGAACGCGCCGTGGCCACCGGCATCTTCAACGCCGGGACCAACGTCGGCGCCATGTTCACGCCGATGCTGCTGCCGCTGATTCTCCACGTATGGGGCTGGCAGGCGGCGTTCCTGTGCATGTCGGCACTCGGCGGAATCTGGCTGCTGTTCTGGGGCTTGAAATACTTCAACCCGGAAGACCATCCACGGGTGAAGAAATCCGAACTCGACTACATCCAGCAGGAAGTCGAACCGGAACAGGCCCGCGTACCGTTTTCACGAATCCTGCGCATGCGTGGCACCTGGGCGTTCGCCCTCGCCTATTCGCTGACAGCGCCGGTGTTCTGGTTCTACCTGTATTGGCTGCCGCCGTTTCTCAATCAGCAATACAACCTGGGCATCAACGTGACCCAGATGGGTATTCCGCTGATCATCATCTACGTGACGGCCGACTTCGGCAGCGTCGGCGGGGGCATTCTGTCGTCGTTCCTGATCGGCCGCGGCATGAACTCGATCAAGGCGCGGCTGCTGTCGATGTTCCTGTTCGCCTGCTGCATCATCGGCGTGATCATGGCCGCCGGTTCGAGCAATCTGTGGGTCGCCGTCGCGGCAATCTCTCTGGCCATCGGCGCGCATCAGGCCTGGACTGCGAACATCTGGAGCCTGGTGATGGACTACACGCCCAAGCACATGATGAGCACGGTGTTCGGTTTCGGCGGCATGTGCGCAGCGATCGGCGGGATGTTCATGACCCAGATCGTCGGCCACATCCTGACCGTCACCAACAACAACTACACCGTGTTGTTCACGCTGATTCCGGCGATGTACTTCCTGGCGCTGACCTGGATGTACTTCATGGCGCCGCGCAAGATTCCAGACGTTACCGAGTAACCTGCCTACACCACCCTCACCCTGTGGGAGCGGGGGGGGGG
>NZ_JANLOG010000143.1:0-51041 GCF_025466205.1 Pseudomonas sp. 13B_3.2_Bac1 | reverse complement strand
CCCCCCCCCCCCCCCACCCCCCCCCCCCCCCCCCCCCCCCCCCCCCCCCCCCCCACTCCTACAGTTGTTTTAGGGGGTATTCAAAATCAGGCTCAAACATCAGATTCCTGATGCGGCTTGAACCCTTGGCCCTCTCGGCGCATCTTTATTCCTGTCGCACAACAAGAATAAGGAACCGTCATGTTCGATATCAGCACGTTCCCCAAAGCCGATGCCGTCCGCCGGGCTGCGCAGTTGAGTCAGGACGACTATAAGCGTCTGTACCGCGAATCCATTGAACACCCCAGCGCCTTCTGGGCCGAACAGGCCACCCGCTTCCTCGACTGGAGCACACCGTGGCAGACCGTGCAGCGCTACGACCTGAAAACCGGTGAGGCGTCCTGGTTTGCCGGCGGCCAACTGAACGTCAGCTACAACTGCATCGACCGTCACCTCGCCCAGCGCGGCGAGCAGACCGCGATTCTCTGGGAAGGCGACGACCCTGCCGAATCGGCGCAGATCACCTACAAAAAACTCCACCATCACGTCTGCCGCCTGGCCAATGTGCTGAAAAGCCGTGGGGTGAAAAAAGGTGATCGGGTGTGCATCTACATGCCGATGATCCCCGAGGCGGCCTACGCCATGCTCGCCTGCGCGCGGATCGGCGCGATTCATTCGGTGGTGTTCGGCGGCTTCTCCCCGGACTCATTGCGTGACCGCATCCTCGACGCCGACTGCCGCACCGTGATCACCGCCGATGAAGGCGTACGCGGCGGCAAGTTCGTCCCGCTCAAGCACAACGTCGACAAGGCCCTGCAAAGTTGCCCGGACGTCAGCACCGTCGTCGTAGTCGAGCGCAGCCAAGGCCAGGTCGATTGGGTCGAGGGTCGTGACCTCTGGTATCACCAGGCCGTACGTGAGGTCAGCGACGATTGCCCGCCAGAACCGATGGACGCCGAAGATCCGCTGTTCATCCTCTACACCTCCGGCAGCACCGGCAAACCCAAGGGCGTGCTGCACACCACCGGCGGCTACCTGCTGCAAGCGGCGATGACCTTCAAGTACGTGCTCGATTACCGCGAAGGCGAAGTGTTCTGGTGCACCGCCGACGTCGGCTGGGTGACCGGCCACAGTTACATCGTCTACGGCCCGCTGGCCAACGGCGCAACCACGCTGATCTTCGAAGGCGTGCCAAGTTATCCGAGCACTTCGCGCTTCTGGCAGGTGATCGACAAACACCACGTCAACATTTTCTACACCGCGCCGACCGCCCTGCGCGCGTTGATGCGCGAAGGTGCCGGGCCGTTGCAGGAAACGTCGCGCCAAAGCCTCAGATTGCTCGGCAGCGTCGGTGAGCCAATCAACCCGGAAGCGTGGGAATGGTATTTCAACGTGGTCGGCGAGCAGCGCTGCCCGATTGTCGATACCTGGTGGCAGACCGAAACCGGCGGGATCATGCTCAGCCCGCTGGTCAGTGCGCAACGCATCAAGCCGGGTTGCGCCACGCAGCCAATGTTCGGCGTGCAACCGGTGCTGCTCGACGAGCACGGCAAGGAAATCAAAGGCGCCGGCAGTGGCGTGCTGGCGATCAAGTCCAGCTGGCCGGCGCAGATCCGCAGCGTCTACGGCGATCCGCAAAGAATGGTCGACACCTATTTCAAACCTTACCCCGGCTATTACTTCACCGGTGATGGCGCACGCCGCGACGAAGACGGCGATTACTGGATCACCGGGCGCATCGATGACGTGATCAACGTCTCCGGCCACCGCATCGGCACCGCCGAAGTGGAAAGCGCGCTGGTCCTGCACGACAGCATCGCCGAGGCCGCCGTGGTCGGTTACCCGCACGACGTCAAAGGCCAGGGCATCTACGCCTTCGTCACGCCCATGAACGGCTTCGAGCCGAGCGATGAGCTGAAGAAAGAACTGCTGGCCCACGTCAGCAAGGAAATCGGCAGCTTCGCCAAACCGGACCTGATCCAGTGGGCGCCGGCCTTGCCGAAAACCCGCTCAGGCAAGATCATGCGGCGGATCCTGCGCAAGATCGCCTGCAACGAACTCGACAGCCTCGGCGACACCTCGACCCTGGCCGATCCGAGCGTGGTCCAGGGCCTGATCGACAAGCGCCTGAATCAGTAACATCTCCGGCGCGGCCAACCGACCGCGCCCTCCACCACCAATGAGTTGTCATGGAATTCATCCGCAGCCGTATCGAAAACCAACTCATGAGCCTGACCGGTCTGTCCCTCGGTCAGCTCGATCTGGAAAATCCCAAGGGCGATCCCGGGCTGTTCGGGCCGGACTCGGTCAGTTGGCAAGTGCATGGCGACTTCAGCAGCATGCTGATCGGCGGCATCAGCGCGCTGTTGCTGCAAGCCCTGCATCCACTGGCGCTGGCCGGGGTCTGGGATCATTCGAATTTTCGTCAGGACATGCTCGGACGTTTGCGCCGCACCAGTCAGTTTGTCTCCGGCACCACCTTCGGCTCGCGCCGCGACGCCGAATGGCTGATCGACAAGGTGCGCACCATTCACCTGCAAGTGGTCGGTACCGCGCCGGATGGCCGGCCGTATGCGGCCAGCGATCCGGACCTGTTGACCTGGGTGCATGTGGCCGAGGTCAGCCATTTTCTTGCGGCGCATTTGCGTTACCGCAATCCGCAATTGTCGGGGGCGGATCAGGATCGCTACTACGCGGAAATCGCCGTGGTCGCCGAGCGCCTGGGTGCGCGGGATGTGCCGAAATCGCGGCAAGCCGTGGCCGACTATCTGCAACGCATGCGCCCGCAACTGCTCTGTGATGAGCGCAGCCGCGAAGTCCTGCGCCTGCTGCTCGACGCGCCAGCCCCGAGCGTGCTGGCCCGACCGTTTGGTGACCTGATGATGAAGGCCGGCATCGATCTGCTGCCGGACTGGGCCAGTGACCTGTTCGGCATACGGCAGAACCCGCTGCAACGCCAATTGATCCGCGCCAGCGTCAAGCGCAGTGCGCCGATGCTGCGCTGGGCGATGCGCAATGGTTCGGTACAGCGGGCCAAACGCCGAATGGGACTGCTCACCTGATTTATACACAGAACCTGTGGCGAGGGAGCTTGCTCCCGCTGGGTTGCGCAGCGACCCTCGGAATGTTGCGAGCGCTTCGCACTCGAGCGGGAGCAAGCTCCCTCGCCACAGATCTGCGCAATGTCTCAGGGCTTCGGTAACTGCTAAACTCCCGCGCCCCCATTCTCACCAGCAAGGCGCACGCATGTCTTCCTTGAATCAGGCGCTGCGCGCCGCCCTCGATCAACGCCAGGATCTGCTCGCTGAGCTGCACAGCCAGGGCACCGATTGCTATCGCCTGTTCCACGGCAGCCAGGAAGGCGCCGGTGGCCTGACCGTCGACCGCTACGGCCCGCAATTGCTGGTGCAAAGTTTTCACCAGACCCTGGAGCGTGACGACCTGCTGCAACTGCACGCCATGGTCAACCAGACCCTGGGCTTTGAAACGCTGTTGGTCTACAACGACCGCTCCCGCGGCAACTCGCGGATCGATCGCGAAGACAGCGTCTACCGCGCCGACGAGGCCGCCCTGGCGGATCTGGTCGGCCACGAATGGGGCCTGAACTATCGCGTGCGTGGGCGCCATGCCGGGCAGGACCCGCTGCTGTTCCTCGACCTGCGCAACACCCGCGGCTGGGTCAAGGATCACGCCAAAGGCAAAAGTGTGCTCAACCTGTTCGCCTACACCTGCGGCGTCGGCCTCAGTGCCGCCGCCGGTGGCGCGCGCGAGGTGTGCAACCTGGATTTCGCCGAAGGCAATCTGGCCGTCGGCCGCGAAAACGGTCTGCTCAATCCGCAGTTGCCCGAGATGCAATTTATCCAGTCCGATTACTTTCCGGCGATCCGTCAACTTGCCGGGCTGCCGATCAGCCAGCGGCGCGGGCAGAAACTGCCGAGCTATCAGCGTCTCGACCAGCGTCAATACGATCTGGTGCTGCTCGATCCACCGGCCTGGGCCAAGAGCGCGTTCGGCACCGTCGACCTGCTGCGCGACTATCAGAGCCTGCTCAAACCGGCACTGCTGACCACCGCCGACAACGGCGTACTGATCTGCTGCAACAACCTGGCAAAAGTCAGCATGGATGACTGGCGTGAACAGGTCCTGCGCTGCGCCGAGAAGGCCGGGCGCCCGGTGCGCGAATGGAGCGTGATGACCCCGGGCGCGGACTTCCCGTCGCGGGATCAACAACCACCGCTGAAAACCCTGATCCTGCAGCTGTAACCCCCCCTGCGGGACTGGCAACCATCCAATGTGGGAGCGAACTTGCTCGCGAAGGCGGCGTGTCAGTCAGCATATTTCTCGACTGATCCACCGCTTTCGCGAGCAAGCTCGCTCCCACAGTGTCTTGGTCCTACAGAACAATCTGAACAATCCTGCACCCCACGATGTACTTCGGAACCAGAATCGCGTGCCATACTCCAAGGCACTCCGATTCAGAGATGAAGCCGCACATGCCCAAAGGATTGATTCGCGCGATTGGCGCCTTGTTGACTGCTCTGGCCCTCTACAGCCTGCTGGGGTTTCTGATTTTGCCGGGCATCGCCCTGCGCATCGCCAACCAGCAGTTGGCCAACTACGCGACAGTGCCGGCGCATATCCAGCGCATCGAACTCAATCCGTTCAGCCTTGAAGTCACCCTGTGGGGGCTGGTCATCGGTGAGCCGGGCAAGGAGCAGGTCGGTTTCGAGCGGCTGTACGCCAACCTGCAACTCGACAGCCTGTGGACCAAGGCGCTGCATCTGGCCGATATCGAGCTGGACAAGCCCAAGACTGAAGTCCTCTTCGCCAAGGACGGCCAGCTCAATCTGCTGGGCCTGTTCAAAATTCCCGCCAGCGAGCCGACCCCGGCCGACCCGAATGCCAAGCCGTTCCCGCTGCGCATCGACCGCATTCAACTGGCCGGGGGCAACGTGCATTTCCAGGACGCCCGGCCGAGCGAGCCGATCGAGTTCCTCTACGACAAACTCGACTTCGAACTGAAAAACCTCAGCACCCTGCCCGAAGACAATGCTGACATGACCCTGGTGGCTGCCGGCCCGGCCGGTGGGAAGATCGACTGGAAAGGCAACTTCAGCCTGATCCCGTTCACCTCCGAAGGCACTTTGAAAGTCACCGACGGCAAGATGAAATCCTTCTGGCCCTACGTGCGCGATGCGCTGCCCTTGGTGCTCGAAGACGGCGTGATCAACCTCAGCACCGAATACAAACTGAATCTGTCGAAAGAAACCGAACTGCTGTTGAACAACGTCGCGGTGAGCATTGCGCCGTTCGCGATCAAGGCGCCGGACGGCCGCCCGCTGGCGAATCTCGAACGCCTCGATGTCAGCGAGACCTCGGTCGACCTGGCCAAACAGCAAGTGGTGGTCGGCAAGATCCGCAGCAACAAACTGGAAACCTGGGCCGCGCTCGAAGCCGACGGCCAGCTCGACTGGCAGAAACTGTTCGCCAGCCAGCCATCGAAACCGGCCGCCAAGGCCGCCGCCGAACCCAAGTCCACTCCAGCCGCCGCCGACTCGCCGAAAGCGCCGGGCGCGCCGAGCAAGCCTTGGCAAGTGCTGCTCAAAGACGTACAGCTACGCAACTACACCGTGCATCTCGCCGACCGTTCGGCCAACCCGCCGGTGGCGCTGGACATCACCCCGCTGAACATCGACCTGCAGGATTTCGACAGCCTCAACGGCTCGCCTTTCAAAGTCAGGCTCGACAGCGGCTTGGGCAAACAAGGCAAGATCAACGCCGACGGCGTGGTCAACCTGGCCCCGGTCACCGCCCAACTCAACGTGAAAACCCAAGACATCGACCTGCGTGTCGCGCAGTCCTACATCAATCCGTTCATTCGCCTGGAGCTGCGCAGCGGCATGCTCGGCAGTGACCTCAAGGTCAACCTCAAGAGCACCGCCCCCCTGGCACTCGGCGTGACCGGGCGTGCGCAGATCGATCAATTGCACACCCTCGACACCCTGAAAAACCGCGACTTCCTCAAGTGGCAGCAAGTGGTGGTCGAAGGTCTGAATTATCAGCACGGTGACAGCCTGTCGATCGACAAGGTCAACCTGTTCCAGCCGTATGTGCGGTTCATGATCAACGATGACCGCACCACCAACATTGACGACCTGCTGATCCCGCAGCCCGCCAACAGCGGTGCGAAACCTGCGGCAGCGAAACCGCCCAGCAAAGATAAACCACTGGGCATTCACATCGGCGCGATTGCGATCAACGACGGCTCGGCCAATTTCGCCGACTTCAGCCTGACGCCGAATTTCGCTACGGCGGTGCAACAGCTCAACGGCCAGATCGGTACCATCGACAGCCGTCAGGCGAAACCGGCCAGCGTCGACGTCAAGGGCAAGGTCGATCGCTATGCACCGGTGACCATCAAAGGTGCGGTCAACCCGTTCGATCCGATGGCCAGCCTCGACATCGCCACCAGCTTCAAACGTGTCGAACTGACGACACTGACGCCGTACTCCGGCAAGTTCGCCGGTTACCGCATCCGCAAGGGCCGGCTCAACCTCGACCTGCACTACCTGATCACCAAGGGCCAGTTGAAGGCTGAAAACAAAGTGGTGGTCGAGCAACTGCAACTCGGCGAGAAAGTCGACAGCCCGGATGCCGTGAGCCTGCCACTGAAGCTGGCGATTGCCCTGCTCAAGGACGTCGATGGCAAGATTTCCATCGAGCTGCCGGTGACTGGCGATCTGAATAACCCACAGTTCAGCGTGATGCCAATTGTCTGGCAGACCCTGCGTAATCTCATCGTCAAAGCTGCCGCGGCACCGTTCAAGCTGATTGGCGGGCTGATCAACGGCGGCGGTTCCGAAGACCTCGGCACCGTATCCTTTGCCCCGGGGTCCAGCGACCTGAGCAAGGACGCCCAGTCGGCGCTGGACAAACTGTCCCAAGCCCTCAAGGAACGTCCGGCCCTGCGCCTGGAAATCGAAGGCACCGCCGCTCAGAGCAGCGACGGTCCGTTGATCGCCGAACAGCGTCTGGAGCGCGAATACCAGTACAACTACTACAAGATGCTCCAGCGCCGAGGCGACAAGGTCCCGGCTCAGGCTTCCCTGCTGCAGGTGCCGGACAGCGAAAAAGGCCCGCTGCTCGAAGGCATCTACCGCACCCGACTGAAAACCCAGCCACCGGCCGAATGGAAGGATCTGGGCAAGGAAGAACGCACGGCGAAAATGCGTGACGGCGTGATCAAGTTCTGGAGTTCCAGCGATGTGCTGCTGCGGCAGTTGGGGCAGGAACGCGCCAGCAGCATCAAGGACTACCTGGTCGACAAGGGCCAACTGGCGGATGACCGGGTGTACTTCATCGACGCCAACCTTGGCGAGGCCGAAAGCGATGGTCGGGTCGTGACGCAAATGCACCTGGACGCCGAGTGATGAACCACAACTGGCTGGTTGCGCTGACACTGCTGCTCGCCGCCAGCCCCGCGCTGGCCTCCGACACCCTGCGCTGCGGCAGTCAGTTGGTCAGTCTCGGCGACCGCACCAGCGAAGTGCTGCAAAAGTGTGGCGAACCGGTCAGCCGCGATGTCCTCGGCTACAAGCGCAGCGCCAATCGCCGCGAAGAGTTTCAGGTCGAGGAATGGACCTACGGCCCGAGCAACGGCATGTACCAGTACCTGCGCTTTGAAGGCAACCGCCTGCGGCAGATCAACAGCAAGCGCGGTAACTGAACCACAACCTATATCCCTGTGGGAGCGGGCTTGCTCGCGAATGCAGTGTGTCAGCTGATGAATATGCCTGCTGACACACCGCATTCGCGAGCAAGCCCGCTCCCACATTTAGCTTTTGCTGACCTGAAATAGAACAGGCCCCGACACAAGTGCCGGGGCCCGTAATGGTCACGTCCGTGTGACCGTTCGCATGAACTCTAAAGTTGCGGCAGACGTATTGCTCGGCCCGTCTGTCGCGCCTTCTCCCGGTCCAGGCGAGAAGTCATGCCTTACTCGGCTTTCAGGCCGTCAGCGGAGACCGCTTTGACGCCTTTGATTTTCTTGGCGATAGCCACGGCGGTGGTTTTCTGAGCCTCGGTCACTGCAACAGTGGAGGACAGGGATACAACGCCTTTGTTGGTTTCAACTTTGATGTCAGTGCCTGGAATGCCTTTTTCGGTTACCAGGTCGCTTTTGACTTTGGTAGTGATCCAGGTATCGGAAGTAGCTTCTTTAGCCTTGGTCATTTCACCAGCAGCCAGAGTCATTGGAGCCTGAGTAGCCTGGGTGGTTTGTGCGAAAGCACCGGAAGCCATGGTCAGGGTCAGCGCGGTAGCAGCAGCGGCAGTGATAGCGAACTTCTTCATACGAGTAACTCCTGTTTTTCTGGAAAGTCTGCTGGTTGTCTTGTCAGCAGGGTTACTGGGTATATTGCGAAGGCTGTGCCAACTTTTCGAAAGACAATAAATCGTTATAAATCAATTAGTTATGAATTAGCCAAATTTTCGGAATCATGCAATTTGCATGACGCATGCATTATCGACATGCAAGTTGCGGCTTTTCGGAAAGTTCCTAACACGCTGAAATTATTGAAGCTTTTTTCCAGCGCAAAAAGGCAAAAAAAATGCCCCGCATCGCGGGGCATCTCAGGCCGTTTGCTGAATAGATCAGGCACCGGTACCCGCGCAACCTTTAGGCGCGTAGTCCGGGTTGACGGTCGACGCACAGCTCCAGACGCCGGAGGTGTTGCCGGTTGCAGCCCCCGTGCGGGTAAGGGTGATGGTTTTACCCAGCACCGGGCCCGGGGCGTTCACCAGTGTGCAGGTAATGGTGCCGGCACCTGTCGCAGCTGTTCCCGAAGCCGCCAGTGTGCAGTTGGAGGTGGTAGCTGTGGCACTACCGGCCACAAGTAACAGGGTTGGATCGGTACCTTGATTAATGGTGTCCTCGAACGGCACCTTCAGCGCGCTGATTTCGGCCAGACCTGCCGTCACCTTCGAACGCGCCTGATACTTGGAGTATTGCGGCAGGGCGATGGTCGCCAGAATGCCGATGATCGCCACCACGATCAGCAGCTCGATCAGAGTGAAACCTTTTTGGTTGTTCATAGACAGGCTCTCCATGCATGAGTCGGAATCTCATGATCTGCAAAGGGCTCAGCATAGGCCGTGCCAACCGCTTGCAGACCCCGTGCGCTCGGCATAAAGGGGCCGTGTCGCGCTTTCCTACAACCCGTAACCGCACTATCTGACACTTTTTGTCACCTGTACCGGGCGTGTTTGGCGCTGTCACTTGACTAGGCTATAAGTCATGAACTGTCAGCATCCGGAATCCCCATGAATGACATCGCTCTGAGCGGTCTGGCCAAGCAATTGGTACAGGCCGAACTGCTTACGGAAAAAAGCGCCCAGCAGGCCTGGCAACAGGCGCAGCGCAATCGGCTGTCGCTGGTCAGTTACCTGGTGCAGAACAAACTGGTGAAGAGCTCACAGGTCGCCGAGATCGCTTCCGAGCATTTCGGCATGGCCTTCATGGACCTCAACTGCCTCGACAAGGAAACCCAGCCCAAAGGCCTGGTCAGTGAAAAACTGGTGCGCCAGCACCACGCCCTGCCCTTGTGGCGCCGTGGCAACAAACTGTTCGTGGGCATTTCCGACCCGAGCAATCATCAGGCGATCAATGACATTCAGTTCAGCACCGGGCTGAGCACCGAAGCCATTCTGGTGGAGGACGACAAGCTCACCGAGGCCATCGAGAAATTCTTCGACACCCACGCCAGCGGCCTCGAAGAAATGGCCGACGTCGATCTCGACGGCGTGGATGTCGAGTCCGTCGACGACAGCCGCCAGGACGCCATTGGCGGACTCGACGCCGACGACGCACCGGTCGTGCGCTTCGTGCACAAGATGCTGCTCGACGCGATCAAAAGTGGCTCGTCGGACCTGCACTTCGAACCCTACGAAAAAAACTTCCGGGTGCGGGTGCGTACCGACGGCATCCTGCGCGAGGTGGCCAAACCGCCGATCCAGTTGGCCGGGCGAATCGCCGCACGCCTGAAAGTCATGGCCAGCCTGGATATCTCGGAGCGCCGCAAACCCCAGGACGGGCGGATCAAGATGCGCCTGTCGAAGAGCAAGTCGATCGACTTCCGGGTCAACACCCTGCCGACCCTGTGGGGCGAAAAAGTGGTGATCCGGATTCTCGATCCCTCCAGCGCACAGATCGGCATCGATGCGCTGGGTTACGAACCGGCGCAGAAAGACCTGTACATGGCAGCGCTCAAGCAGCCCCAAGGGATGATTCTGGTAACCGGGCCTACCGGGTCGGGGAAAACCGTATCGCTGTACACCGGCCTGAATATCCTCAACACCGTCGACATCAACATTTCCACCGCCGAAGACCCGGTGGAAATCAACATGGAAGGCATCAACCAGGTCAACGTCAATCCCAAGCAAGGACTGGACTTTGCCCAGGCCCTGCGTTCGTTTCTGCGGCAGGACCCGGACGTGATCATGGTCGGGGAAATCCGCGATCTGGAAACCGCCGAAATCGCGATCAAGGCCGCGCAGACCGGCCACCTGGTGCTGTCCACGCTGCACACCAACAGCGCCGCCGAAACCCTGACGCGTCTGCACAACATGGGCATTCCCGGGTTCAACATCGCCACCTCGGTGAGCCTGATCATCGCCCAGCGTCTGGCGCGCAAGCTGTGCAGCCACTGCAAGAAACCGATCGAGATCCCCCGCGAAACGCTGATCAAGGAAGGTTTCCCGCCGGAACAGATCGGCAGTTTCACGATCTATGAGCCGGTCGGTTGCGACCTCTGCAACGGCGGCTACAAGGGACGCGTGGGGATTTACGAAGTGGTGAAAAACACCCCTGACCTGCAACGGCTGATCATGGCCGAAGGCAATTCGCTGGAAATCGACAGCCAGATGCGTCGCGACGGCTTCGACGACCTGCGCACCTCGGGCCTGCACAAGGCCATGCAAGGCATCACCAGCCTGGAAGAAATCAACCGGGTCACCAAGGACTGAACATGGCGGTCAAGGCAGCGAAAATCAGCATCTACGCCTGGGAAGGCACGGATCGCAAAGGCAGCAAGGTCACGGGCGAGTTGAGCGGGCAGAACCCTGCGCTGATCAAGGCCCAGCTGCGCAAACAAGGGATCAATCCAGGCAAGGTGCGCAAGAAATCCACCTCCTTGCTCAGCCTCGGCAAACGCATCAAGGCCCAGGACATCGCCCTGTTCACGCGGCAGATGGCGACCATGATGAAGGCCGGCGTACCGCTGTTGCAGTCGTTCGACATCATTGGCGAAGGCTTCGACAACCCGGCGATGCGCAAACTGGTGGACGAGGTTAAGCAGGAAGTGGCCGCCGGCAACAGCTTTGCTGCGGCCCTGCGCAAGAAGCCGCAGTATTTCGATGAGTTGTATTGCAACCTGGTGGATGCCGGCGAGCAATCCGGCGCCCTCGATACGTTGCTGGAACGGGTCGCGACCTATAAGGAAAAAAGCGAAGCGCTCAAGGCCAAGATCAAGAAAGCCATGACCTATCCCGCCGCCGTGGTACTGGTGGCGATGGTGGTCACGGGGATTTTGCTGGTGAAAGTGGTGCCGCAATTCCAGGCGGTATTCTCCGGTTTCGGTGCTGAACTGCCGGCCTTTACCCTGATGGTGATCAGCATCTCGGAGTTCATGCAGCAATGGTGGTGGATAGTGCTCGGCGCGCTGATTGCGGCGGTGTTCGGCATCCGTCATGCGCTGAAGAAATCCCAGGCCTTGCGCGACCGCAAAGACACCTGGCTGCTGAAGCTGCCGCTGGTGGGCACGCTGATGTACAAATCGGCGGTGGCGCGATTCGCCCGCACCCTGTCGACCACCTTCGCCGCTGGCGTGCCACTGGTGGAAGCACTGGATTCGGTGGCCGGCGCCACCGGCAACGTGGTGTTCAAACGTGCCGTGCTGCGTATCCGCCAGGACGTCGCCACCGGCATGCAGCTGAATTTTTCCATGCGCAGCACCGGGGTCTTCCCCAACATGGCAGTGCAGATGACCGCCATCGGTGAGGAGTCGGGCGCACTGGATGACATGCTCGACAAGGTCGCCGGTTTTTATGAGGACGAAGTGGATAACATGGTCGACAACCTCACCAGCCTGATGGAGCCGTTCATCATGGTGGTGCTCGGGGTCATCGTCGGCGGGCTGGTCGTGGCCATGTACCTGCCGATTTTCCAACTCGGCTCAGCGATCTGACATGCCTATCGACGAACTCTTCAGTCTGTATCCGCTGGCCTTCGTACTCGCCGCCCTGCTGCTGGGGCTGGTGGTCGGCAGTTTTCTCAACGTGCTGGTCTGGCGTCTGCCGAAAATGCTCGAGCGCGATTGGCGCCAGCAGGCGCAGGACGTCCTTGGCCTGCCGAGCGAAACGCCGCTGCCAACCTACAACCTGATGCTGCCGCACTCCCAGTGCCCGCACTGCGGCCACCGGATTCGGGCGTGGGAGAACATTCCACTGCTCAGCTACCTGTTCCTGCGCGGACGCTGTTCGGCGTGTGCCGCCCCCATCAGCATACGATATCCCCTGACCGAACTGGCCTGCGGCCTGCTCTCGGCATTCGTCGCCTGGCATCTGGGGTTCGGCTGGCCGGCCGGTCTGTTGATCGTCTTCACCTGGGGGCTGCTGGCGATGAGTCTGATCGACACCGAACATCAACTGCTGCCCGATGTGCTGGTGTTGCCATTGTTGTGGCTGGGGCTGATCGTCAACAGTTTCGGGCTGTTCGTCTCGCTAAACGCGGCGCTGTGGGGCGCGGTGGCCGGTTACATGGCGCTGTGGTCGGTGTTCTGGCTGTTCAAGCTGCTGACCGGCAAGGACGGCATCGGCCACGGGGATTTCAAGCTGCTGGCGCTGCTCGGGGCCTGGGGTGGCTGGCAGATACTGCCGCTGACGATCCTGCTGTCATCGCTGGTGGGGGCGATTGTCGGGGTGATTCTGTTGCGTCTGCGCGAGCAGAAAACCTCGACGCCGATCCCCTTCGGCCCGTATCTGGCAATTGCCGGCTGGATTGCCTTGCTCTGGGGTGGTCAAATAACCGACTTCTATTGGCAGTTTGTCGGTTTGAAATGAATACCCCTGTGGAAAAACCCTGGATTCTCGGCCTGACCGGCGGCATCGGCAGCGGTAAAAGCGCCGCGGCCCAGCACTTCATCGATCTCGGAATCCATGTGGTCGACGCCGACCATGCGGCGCGCTGGGTAGTCGAGCCGGGACGTCCGGCACTGGCAAAGATTGCCGAGCACTTCGGCGCGGATGTGTTGCAGGCTGACGGCACGCTGAACCGCGCCGCTCTGCGCCAGCTGATCTTTGAAGTGCCGGAGGAACGCCGCTGGCTCGAAGCCCTGCTGCATCCGTTGATCGCCGAGGAAATCGCCCATCATCTGGCGCTGGCAAAATCGCCGTACGCGATTCTGGTGTCGCCGCTGTTGATCGAATCCGGGCAACACACGATGACCCAGCGGATTCTGGTGATCGACGCCCCGCAACAACTGCAGATCGAACGCACCTTGCAGCGCGACCAGACCAGCGAACAGCAGGTCCAGGCGATCCTCAAGGCCCAGTCGAGCCGCGAAGATCGCGTGAGCCACGCCGACGATGTAGTGGTCAACGACCGCGACCTCGCCTGGCTGCACAGCGAAGTCGAGCGTCTGCATCACTTTTACCTGACTTTATCCGGAGGCCAGTCATGAGCCCTACAACCGTCGAATGCCCAACCTGCGGCGCCCCCGTGGAATTCACCCCCGAGAACAAATTCCGTCCGTTCTGCTCCGATCGTTGCAAGCTGATCGACCTCGGCGCCTGGGCGTCCGAAGAGCACAAGATTCCGGTCGCCCCGGATGCCGAAGACGAAATGTTCTCCGGCGATTTCGACCCGCGTCACTGAGATCAGGGCCGCATGAAGCCGTAGTCCTGATCGTCGTCGAGGTTTTCCGCGAGAAAGCGCAACTCGTCGGCCAGGTCTTCGGCGTTGCGCACCGTCTTGCTCTGTTGCACCACCGCGCTGAGCAAGGCGCGCAAGCTCAGGCCCGGATCGAAACCCACCTCCAGCGCCATGTCCAGACTCTGCCGTGTCTCCTGCCTCGCCCACTCGTAAACACTCATGCCGCTGCTCCTGAAGGAATTTGGCCGAGCATGAAATGCCGTGCGGGTGGCGGGTTTGATGTGGATCAAGACTTGGGATCGTCGTCCTTCCAGGGCGCCGAAAGGTAGCGGGTGCGGTTGAAGGTTTCCAGCCACTCCGGACTGAACACCACCAGCGCGCTGATCACCATGCCGTTGATAAAGGCTTCGGGGAAAATCAGCAGCCACAGGTAGCCGATGAAGTCTTCCAGCCATTCCGGCATGGCGAACAGACCGTCGTACCACAGCAGGCCCAGGCTCAATGTCAGGCACAGCAACGCCGACAACGCCGCCGCAAAGAACCCGGAATAGAAGATGTACACAAACGGATTACGCGGCTGGGCACGCTCGACGATGATCGCCACGCACTCGGTGATCAACACCGGCAACAGGATCAGCAACGTACCGTTGACCCCGACCGCCGCCAGATCCTGGCGCCCGAGCAACACCAGCCCCAACTGCGCCACCAGCCCGCCGATGATCGCCAGCGGCCAGTCGAGCAGCAACGTCACGGCGGTCATGCCGATAAAGTGATAAGAAACCCCGGTGTCGAAATCCCTGCGCACCATCCACAGCAGAAACAAGGCGAACACCGTGCCGAACAGCAGATGCTGGCGGCGACTGTCAGTGAACAACTCGACCCACGGCGCACGACAGATCGCCCAGGCCAGCACCGGCAGGTAAATCAGCCAGCCAAGTGTCAGGATTGTCGAAGACAGCAGTTCTGCACCGATCATGAATCCCTTACCTTCTCCATGGGTTTGATTCCTTCATCGGAGTCTACACCGCCCTCTTCCAGGCATCAGCCGATGCAAAGCTTTCTGCTTGTCGCATTTGAACGCTAAGCTTGGGCCTATGGATGACTCAGATTACTTACGCCTGCTGACCATTGCGGCCGAGCAAGCCAACGCGTTCCTGTCCAATGCCCGCAAATGGGAGCGTGAGCGTTGGGTCTGCCAGCGCCTGCTGCAAGGCTTGAACATCCCTTACCGCGCCGATGAGTTCGCCCCCGCTGGCGAGCCGCCGGACGTGCTGTTTCGCGATGCCAATTTCGAAGTGTTCTTCGTTCTCGATGAAGGCCGCCGACTCAACGACGAATGGCGCGATGAACTGCAACGTCGCCGCAGTGCGTTTTCCCTCAGCCAACTGGTGCGCCGTGAAGCCAAGCCACGGCGGATCCCGGCCAATGAGTTCTTGCTGCGACTGGCGCCGACCTTGCGCAAAAAAGCGCACAACTACAAAGAACGCGGTATGGATCTGGGTGAACTGGACATCATTGCCTTCGCCAGCCTCAAGCGCGAGGTGCTGGACCTGAACAGCCATTTTCCACCGCCGACCGAGTATCTGCGTCAGGGTTGGCGCTCGCTGTCGCTGGTCGGCCCGACCTTCGCCCGAGTGCTGTTCGCCCATCCCGATGCGCCGGACTTTCTGCGCAGCAACCTCGGTCGCAGCATCGTCTTCGATGTCGGGATCAGCCTGTGACGCCGCTGCAGCAGTTGATTGCCGAAGTCCCGCAGACTGGCCGCGTACGCTGGATCGGCGTGCGCCCCGAGTCTCGCGGCCCGATGATCGAGCTCGACGCCGTCGAGGCACGGCTCGAAGCCGGATTGACCGGTGACCACGCCCGCCCCGGCGTGCGCAATGCGCGGCAAGTGACGTTGATTCAGTTCGAACACCTGGCGGTCATCAGCGCGTTGATGGGCCGGCCTGAAGATCAACCCGTGAGGCCTGAAGACCTGCGGCGCAATCTGGTCATCAGCGGTATCAATCTGTTTAGTCTCAAGGGTCGGCGCTTTCGCATCGGTCAGGCAATATTCGAGACCACCGGCTGGTGTCAGCCCTGCGCGCGCCTGCAAAACAACCTTGGCCCCGGCACCTTTCAAGCGGTGCGCGGGCATGGCGGAATTACCGCGCGGGTGTTACAAAGCGGGATCATTCGCCTCGACGACGGTGTTTCTGTCGAACCGGTTCCGGCCAGTGGCTATGCTGCCTTCAACCCGGGTTAAAAACCGCTGTAGCTTCCCCACCTTCAGCAACGTCTACCTGACGAGGCCTTTATGACCAGCCGCCTGAACCCCGAAGACCAGAAGCATGTCGAAGAGTACCTGCAGTTGTCCCAACACCGTGTCGAGCGCCGGCCTTTCCGGCCGTGGATGCTCCTGGTGCTGGTACTGGCAGTGACCATTGGTCTGGGCTTGCTGAGCCGATTAATCAGTTACCTGACGCTATGAGCTGCCTCGCGCTCGCTCGGGTAACCGCACCGATTTCCTTTAAAAACCTTGCGAGTTATCCCTATGTCCCATCGTATTGTTATTGTCGGCGGCGGCGCCGGCGGTCTGGAGCTGGCTACCCGTCTGGGTAAGACTCTGGGCAAGCGCGGCACGGCCAGTGTGATGCTGGTCGACGCGAACCTCACGCACATCTGGAAACCACTGCTGCACGAAGTGGCCGCCGGATCGCTGAACTCTTCCGAAGACGAACTCAACTATGTTGCCCAGGCGAAATGGAACCACTTCGAGTTCCAGCTTGGGCGTATGAGCGGGCTTGATCGCGCGCAGAAGAAAATCCAGCTGGCCGCCACCTACGACGAGAATGGCGTGGAACTGGTACCGGCTCGTGAAGTGGCCTACGACTCGCTGGTGATCAGTGTCGGCAGCACCACCAACGACTTCGGTACCCAGGGCGCGGCGCAGCACTGCCTGTTCCTCGACACTCGTAAACAGGCCGAGCGTTTTCACCAGCAACTGCTCAACCACTATCTGCGCGCGCATGCCGGGCAGACCGATGTGATCGAGCAGATCAGTGTGGCGATCGTCGGGGCCGGCGCCACGGGCGTCGAGCTGGCGGCAGAACTGCACAATGCCGCACACGAACTGGCGGCCTACGGCCTGGACCGGATCAAACCGGAAAACATGCACATCACCCTGATCGAAGCCGGCCCTCGGGTGCTGCCAGCCCTGCCGGAGCGCATCAGCGGCCCGGTGCACAAGACTCTGGAGAAACTCGGGGTCAATGTGATGACCAACGCTTCGGTCAGCGAAGTGACCGCCGACAGCCTGATCACCGCCGATGGCAACGTGATCAAGGCCAGCCTGAAAGTCTGGGCTGCCGGGATTCGCGCGCCGGGTTTCCTCAAGGACATCGACGGTCTGGAAACCAACCGTATCAATCAGCTGCAAGTGCTGCCGACGTTGCAGACCACCCGCGACGAAAACATTTTCGCCTTCGGTGACTGCGCCGCGTGCCCACAACCGGGTTCGGATCGCAACGTGCCACCGCGTGCGCAAGCCGCGCACCAACAAGCTTCGTTGCTGGCCAAGTCGCTCAAGCTGCGCATCGAAGGCAAGACCCTGCCGGAGTACAAATACACCGACTACGGCTCGCTGATTTCGCTGTCGCGCTTCTCGGCTGTGGGTAACTTGATGGGCAACCTGACCGGCAGTGTGATGCTCGAGGGCTGGCTGGCGCGGATGTTCTATGTCTCGCTGTACCGCATGCACCAGATGGCGCTGTACGGGCCGTTTCGCACGGCGATGCTGATGCTGGGCAGCAAGATCGGTCGCGGCACCGAGCCACGCCTGAAGCTGCATTGATTTAAAAACGGTGGGAGCGGGCTTGCTCGCGAAGAGGTCGTGTCATTCAACATTCCTGTCGACTGATACACCGCTTTCGCGAGCAAGCCCGCTCCCACATTGTTTTGCGCAGCTCACAAATCCAGCTCACTCCTAGTTCATCAGAGCTGGAAGCGCCGCACCATGCCTTGGAGCGCGTTGGCCAGTTGCGACAGTTCGTGACTCGACGCGCTGGTCTGATCGGCGCCCGCTGCCGAACGGACCGACAGGTCGCGAATGTTCACCAGGTTACGATCCACTTCCCGCGCAACTTGCGCCTGCTCTTCGGCGGCACTGGCGATCACCAGATTGCGCTCATGAATCTCATGCACTGACGCGGTGATGGTTTCCAGCGCCTCCCCGGCGCGCTCGGCCAACGCCAGCGTGGTCGTGGCCCGTGCAGCGCTGGCCTGCATCGAATCCAGCGCCAGGCTTGAACCACTGCGCATGCCCTGCACCATCTGCTCGATCTCCTGCGTCGATTGCTGGGTGCGATAGGCCAGCGCCCGCACTTCATCGGCGACCACCGCAAAACCTCGTCCGCTCTCCCCTGCGCGGGCCGCCTCGATGGCGGCGTTGAGCGCAAGCAGGTTGGTCTGCTCGGCAATGGCACGGATCACATCCAGCACTTTGCCGATGTCCTGTGACTGGTTGGCCAGCGATTGCACCAACTCGCCGGTGTGCTGCACGTCGCTGGCCAGCGCATTGATGGCCGATGCGGTGTCGCTGACCCGCGCCTGTCCCAGTTGCGCCGATTCACTGGATTGACGGGTGGCATCGGACGTCGACACGGCATTGCGAGCGACCTCTTCAACGGCCGTGGTCATTTCATTGACCGCCGTGGCGGCCTGTTCGATTTCGTTGTTCTGCTGTTGCAGACCTTGTGTGCTATCGAGCGTCACGGCGTTGAGTTCATCGGCAGCGGTCGCCAGTTGCGTGGCCGAACCGCTGATGCCTTGCAGCGTTTCCCGCAGGTTCTGCTGCATGGTCGCCAGCGCCTTGAGCAAACGACTGACCTCATCGTTGCCGTGGGTTTCGATCGGTCGGGTCAGATCGCCCCGGGCCACGCTTTCGGCAGCGCTGACAGCGCTGCTCAGCGGACGGACGATGCTGCGGGTGAGCAACATGGCCAGGGCCACCGTGGCCAGCGCCGCCAGCGCGATGAACAGACTGACGATGGTGCGCGAGGTCTGATAGTGGTCAGCGGATTTCTGGCTTTCAGCGGCCACCTGTCTGGCGAACAGATCCGCCAGGTCATTGAGTTGCTTGCCGGAGCCGTCGACCACGGTTTTCATATCAATCAGCAGCAGTTTGGTCAGTGCGTCACGCTGGCCTTGATCGGCCAGGGTGAAGGATTGCGCGATACCGGTGCGATACGCGGCAAAGGTTTTTTTGAACTGGTCATAGAGCTGCTGGCCTTCCGGCGTGGTGACCAGTTTGTCGTAGGCGGCGATCTTCTCGCTCAGCTCTTTGTCGCGGGTGTCCATCTGGCTGCGGTAAGTCGCAATGTTCTTCGGATCCTGATCAAGTGCCATGCGCAGGGAAATCGTGCGGATCCGCAGCATCAACTCACGAATCTCGTCGCCGCCGCGAATGCTCGGCAGCCACTGGCTCTCTACCGCGACCTCACTGTCACGGATGCTCGACATCTGCCCCAAGGCAAATACGCCAAGCAACGCCACCAGTACCGCGATCAGGGCAAAACCCAGTGCGGCACGTGGAGCAATATTCAATTGACGAAGCAACATGAGGGACGCCCTTATTCTTGTATTGGCCAGATTGAAGGGGCGAACAGCGGCAGTCCCCTCTCGTTAGCGGGCTATCGGCAAGTTGTACGATGACTTGAAGGGAATTGTCTTTTGCGAGGACAAAAAAAATCCCCGTATCTTTCGATACGAGGATTTTCAATATGGTCGGGGTAAGGGGATTCGAACTCCTGACATCCTGCTCCCAAAGCAGGCGCGCTACCGGACTGCGCTATACCCCGGTAAAAAAAAGGCGACCTTTCAAAGATCGCCTTCTTCGATCAGCGCTTTTGGCCTCTGATCTTAAGATTCGATCCCAGCGCTAACTGGTTTCAAAAATGGTGGGTCGTGTGGGATTCGAACCTACGACCAATTGGTTAAAAGCCAACTGCTCTACCAACTGAGCTAACGACCCAAAAATGGTCGGGGTAAGGGGATTCGAACTCCTGACATCCTGCTCCCAAAGCAGGCGCGCTACCGGACTGCGCTATACCCCGGCTTGAAATTGGCTCCGTGACCAGGACTCGAACCTGGGACCCAATGATTAACAGTCATTTGCTCTACCGACTGAGCTATCACGGAACTACATATTTCAATTTACAACAGTGAAACTTGAAGCTTCTCGACATCGTTTTCGCATCGCTGCGTTCGTGTGTCTGAGGCGCGCTATTCTACAACCTAGAACACCTCTGTCAACCCCCTAAATCGCTTTCAAGTTAATGATTTGCAACTTATTTCAGTTTTCAACCCAGTGGATTGAAACGCTGCCGGTGACTGACTGCGGGGCGCACTTTACAAGCCTTTTCCTTAGAGTTCAACAGCCTAACGAAAAAAAGGCCTCGCAAAGCGAGGCCTTCCTTATTTCATTGGCTTTGCCGCTCAGTCGAAAACGATTTCGTCGTTCACGACCTTGCCGGTCGCCGTATCGCCCGGCAGGAAATGCCCTGACAGGATCAACTGCGCCAACGGGTTTTCGATCCAGCGCTGGATCGCACGTTTGAGCGGACGTGCGCCATACACAGGGTCGTAACCCACGGCAATCAACTTGTCCATCGCTTCCGGACTCAGTTCCAGCTTCAGCTCGCGCTCGGCCAGACGACTGCGCAGACGGCCCAATTGGATCTCGGTAATGCCCGCGATCTGATCCCGCGCCAATGGCTCGAAGATCACCACTTCGTCGACCCGGTTGATGAACTCGGGACGGAAGTGCGACGTCAGCGCGTCCATCACCGCTGCACGCTGGGCCTCACGGTCACCGACCAGTTCCTGGATCTGCGACGAACCGAGGTTCGACGTCATGACGATCACGGTATTGCGGAAATCCACCGTGCGTCCGTGACTGTCGGTCAGACGGCCGTCCTCCAGCACTTGCAGCAGGATGTTGAACACATCCGGGTGCGCCTTCTCGACCTCATCCAACAGGATCACCGAGTAAGGCTTGCGACGCACCGCTTCGGTCAGGTAACCACCCTCCTCATAGCCAACATAGCCTGGTGGTGCGCCGATCAGCCGTGCCACGGAATGTTTCTCCATGAACTCGGACATGTCGATCCGCACCATCGCCTCTTCAGTATCAAAGAGGAATTCGGCCAGCGCCTTGCACAGCTCGGTTTTACCGACACCGGTCGGGCCGAGGAACATGAACGAGCCGCTTGGACGATTCGGATCCGCCAGCCCGGCACGCGAACGGCGTACCGCGTTGGAGACCGCAACCACCGCTTCGTCCTGACCGATCACACGCTGGTGCAACAGGCTTTCCATCTTCATCAGCTTGTCGCGCTCGCCTTCGAGCATTTTCGACACCGGAATACCGGTCCACTTCGAAACGACTTCGGCGATTTCCTCTTCGGTCACCTTGCTGCGCAGCAACTGGTTTTCGCTCTTGCCGTGCTGGTCGACCATTTGCAGGCTGCGCTCCAGATCCGGGATCACCCCGTACTGCAATTCGGCCATGCGATTGAGGTCGCCTTTACGGCGCGCCGCTTCCAGCTCCTGACGCGACTGCTCGATCTTTTGCTGAATCTGCGCCGAACCCTGTACCTCGGCTTTTTCCGAGTTCCAGATTTCTTCCAGATCCGAGTACTCACGCTCGAGGCGGACGATTTCCTCCTGGAGTTTTTCCAGGCGTTTCATCGCCGCTTCATCGCTTTCTTTCTTCAGTGCCTGAGATTCAACCTTGAGCTGAATCAGGCGACGCTCCAGACGATCCAGCACTTCCGGCTTGGAGTCGATCTCCATGCGGATACGGCTGGCGGCCTCGTCGATCAAGTCGATGGCCTTGTCCGGCAACTGCCGATCCGTGATGTAGCGATGGCTGAGCTTGGCCGCGGCGATAATCGCGCCGTCGGTGATCGCCACTTTATGGTGAACCTCATAACGCTCCTTGAGGCCACGCAGGATGGCGATGGTGTCTTCTTCGCTCGGCTCGTCCACCAGCACTTTCTGGAAACGCCGCTCAAGCGCCGCATCCTTCTCTATATATTGGCGGTACTCGTTGAGCGTGGTTGCGCCGACGCAGTGCAGCTCACCGCGCGCCAGTGCCGGTTTGAGCATGTTGCCGGCATCCATCGAGCCTTCGCCCTTACCGGCGCCGACCATGGTGTGCAATTCGTCGATGAACAGAATGATCTGCCCTTCCTGCTTCGACAGCTCATTGAGCAACGCTTTCAGGCGCTCTTCGAACTCACCGCGATACTTGGCACCGGCAATCAGCGCGCCCATGTCCAGCGACAGCAGACGTTTGCCCTTGAGGCCGTCCGGCACTTCGCCGTTGATGATGCGCTGGGCCAGACCTTCGGCAATCGCGGTTTTACCCACGCCAGGTTCACCGATCAGCACCGGGTTGTTCTTGGTGCGACGCTGCAGAACCTGAATGGTGCGGCGAATTTCGTCATCACGGCCGATCACCGGATCGAGCTTGCCTTCTTCGGCACGCTTGGTCAGGTCGACGGTGTATTTATCCAGCGCCTGACGCGACTCTTCGTGGTTGGCGTCATTCACCGCCTCACCGCCGCGCAGGTTGTTGATCGCGTTTTCCAGGGCTTTCTTGCTCACGCCCTGGCCAAGCAGCAATTTGCCGAGCTTGCTGTTCTCGTCCATCGCGGCGAGCAGCACCAGTTCGCTGGAAATGAACTGGTCGCCCTTCTGCTGGGCCAGACGATCCGCCTGATTGAGCAGGCGCGCCAAGTCCTGCGACATGTTCACGTCGCCGGTCGGGTTCTGGATTTTCGGTAATTGGTCGAGCTCTTTGGTCAGCTCTTTGCGCAAGCTGTTGACGTCGAAGCCGACTTGCATCAACAGGGGTTTGATCGAACCACCCTGTTGTTCAAGCATGGCTTGCATCAAGTGCGCCGGCTCGATGGCCGGATGATCGTGGCCGACAGCCAGGGATTGGGCGTCGGACAACGCCAACTGAAGTTTGCTGGTTAAACGGTCTATACGCATGGGGTCACCTTCCTTTTGAGCAGGCCGGACCTAAAAACCATCCTGAATAAAGAAACCTGCCAGATACCACTGTAGATGTGGTCGATTCTGGGAGATTCAAGCGGCGGACAGTTGATGCAGATCAGTCAGTCTAGCGGGTGAGCCAGATTAAGGAGGCGAACCGACCTGTGCGCGACGCACGGCGGTAAGAAAAGAAGCGCGGGTCGGTCACGGTGCAGAAACCGCCGCCATAAACCGCGGTGACACCGCGTTCAGCCAGACGCAGGCGCGCCAGCAGATAAATGTCAGCCATGAACTTGCCAGCATTGTGGCTGGGCACGAAGGCGGCTGCCGCTCCGGGCAATTGATTGACGAAGACTTCGTGTACTTCCGGCCCGACTTCGAAGGCTTTCGGCCCGATGGCCGGGCCGAGCCAGACCAGCACGTCCGCCGCAGCGGTGTCGAGATGATCGAGGGTGGCTTCAAGTACGCCCGCCGCCAACCCGCGCCAGCCGGCATGGGCCGCCGCGACGCGAGTGCCGGCACGGTTGCAGAACAATGCCGGCAGGCAATCCGCGGTCATCGCCGTGCAGGCAACCCCGGGAGTTGCCGTCCAACTGGCGTCGGCGGTGGCAACCACGCCCGGATCAGCATGAGCCACGTCAATTCCGTGCACTTGCTGCAACCAGGCAGGCTTGATCGAGAAGTGTTCGGTCAGACGCCGACGATTCTCGGCTACTGCTTCCGGGCGATCGTCGACGTGATCGCCCAGATTGAGGCTGTCGAACGGTGCCTCGCTGACACCCCCCTCGCGGGTGGTGACACAGGCCCTGACGCTGGCCGGCGCAGGCCAGTCCGGCGTCAGCCAGTTCATCCGACGAATGCCTCGCGATCCTGCTTGAGCAGGGTCAGCAGCCAGACGAAATCTTCCGGCAGCGGCGATTCCCAGCTCATGCGCTCACCGCTGGTCGGATGATCCAGTTCAAGGAAGCGCGCGTGCAATGCCTGACGCGGGAAGTGCTTGAGCGATTCGACCATGGTCGGGTTCGCGGCAGGCGGAATACGGAAACGCCCGCCGTACGCCGGGTCGCCGACCAACGGGAAGTTGATGTGCGACATGTGCACACGGATCTGGTGAGTCCGGCCGGTTTCCAGTTTGACCCGCACGTGCGTGTGCGAACGGAAACGCTCCAGCACGCGGTAGTGACTGACGGCCGGCTTGCCGCCTTCCATCACTGCCATGCGTTGGCGCTGCTGGCCGTGACGGCCGATCGGGGCGTTGATCTTGCCCCCGGCGGTCACGACACCGATCACGATGCACTCGTAGATCCGGCTGACGCTGCGGCTTTGCAGCTGGGCAACGAGCTTGGTCTGCGCCTGAATGGTCTTGGCCACCACCATCAGACCGGTGGTGTCCTTGTCCAGGCGATGCACGATACCGGCGCGCGGGACATTGATGATGTCCGGCACATGGTGCAGCAAGGCGTTGAGCAAGGTGCCATCGGCGTGACCGGCAGCCGGGTGCACCACCAGGCCCGCAGGCTTGTTGATCACCAGGATGTCGTCGTCTTCATAGACGATGTCGAGTTCGATGTCCTGGGCGATCCACTCGCCCTGGGCTTCCTGCTCGGCAGTCAGCTCAAGGATGGCACCGCCATGAACGATGTCGCGCGGGCGGATGACCGCCCCGTCCACAGTCAGGCGACCTTCTTTGATCCAGGCGGAAAGGCGCGAGCGTGAGTGCTCAGCGAAGAGTTGGGCGGCGACTTGATCGAGGCGTTGGCCGCCCAAATCGGACGGCACCTCTGCGCGAAGTTCAATTTTATCGGACATGCTCTGACTGGGCGTCGGCACAGCCTTTGGTTTCGGCTGCGCGCTTGTGGTTAAATACGGCGTCTTTTGCCCCGAGGCTTTTCAACGGGGCGCTCATCATAACAGGACGGCCCCGCCCAAGACAGCGGCCGTCATAGGGACGCAAGCCGCCATGCAAGTGAAACACCTGCTGCTGATCGCCATCCTCGCATTGACCGCTGCTTGCTCATCGAAGGAAGTCGTAGACGAAAACCTCAGCGAAGCCGAGCTGTATCAGCAGGCTCAGACTGACCTGGACAACAACAGCTACACCAGCGCCACAGCCAAGCTGAAGGCCCTGGAGTCGCGTTATCCGTTCGGTCGCTACGCCGATCAGGCGCAACTGGAGCTCATCTACGCCAACTACAAGAACGCCGAGCCGGAAGCTGCAAAGTCCGCTGCCGAGCGTTTCATTCGTTTGCATCCGCAGCATCCGAACGTGGATTACGCGTACTACTTGAAAGGTCTGACCTCTTTCGACCAGGACGTCGGCCTGCTGGCGCGCTTCCTGCCGTTGGACATGACCAAGCGTGACCCGGGCGCTGCCCGCGACTCGTACAACGAGTTCGCGCAGCTGACCAGCCGCTACCCGAACAGCCGCTACGCGCCGGACGCCAAGCAGCGCATGATCTATCTGCGCAACCTGCTGGCGGCCTACGAAATCCACGTAGCCGACTACTACCTGACCCGTCAGGCCTACGTCGCCGCCGCCAACCGTGGCCGCTATGTAGTGGAAAACTTCCAGGAAACCCCATCGGTCGGCGACGGCTTGGCGGTGATGACCGAGGCTTACCAGCGTCTGCACCTGGACGAGCTGGCCGCCACCAGTCTGGAAACCCTGAAGCTCAACTACCCGAACCACCCGAGCCTGAAGGACGGTCAGTTCGTGCCATCGGTCGCCGAAGCCGACAACCGTTCGTTCCTGAGCAAGGCGACTTTGGGCCTGATCGAGTCGCGTCCGCCGCTGCCGCCGGGAGAAACCCGCGCCAACCAGGACGTGCAGAAGCAGTTCCAGGATGCAAAAGACGCAATCCCGAACGAGCTCAAGCCAAAAGACGAAAACGGCGAAGTGATCGAAGAAACTCACGAAGCCGCCGGCAACAACGACGACCGCTCGTGGTTCAGCTACATGACTTTCGGCATCTTCGACTGATCACACCGGGTACACAAAAAAGGGAGATCTGCGGATCTCCCTTTTTCATTGCCGGGCGTTAATAGTCTGTGCGCCTGGCGACTCCTTGGCTAAACTGCCGAATCATTAGCCGAAAAGCCGCCCATCATGCTTCGTTTACTGTTCTGGATTGTCCTGATTTTCGCTGCGGTATGGCTGTGGCGAAAATTCAAGGCGCCCTCCGCGTCTGCCCAATCGCCCCGCGAGCAAGACGCCGCGCCGATGGTGCGTTGCGCTCACTGCGGCGTGCACCTGCCGCGCGATCGCGCGCTGAACCTTCAGCAACAGTGGTATTGCAGCCAGGCTCACCTTGAGCAAGGCCCAGGCACCAGTGATCGCTGAGGCCGCCAACGCCGACAGTAAACAGGCGCAGCGCCTGCTGCGCCTCTATCATCTCTACCGTTTAAGCGTCGGCATCACCCTGGTGCTGCTGATCTCCAGCAACATGGACAACCGCCTGCTGGCGTCGGCCGACGACGAACTGCTGCGCAGCGGCAGCTGGTTGTATCTGGTGCTGAACATTCTGCTGGTGGTGTTCCTGGAGAACACCCGCCGCCCGGCGCAGTTGTTCACCCTGGCGCTGGTCGATGTGCTCTTGCTGTGCGGCCTGTTCTACGCGGCGGGCGGCGTGGCCAGCGCCATCGGCAACTTGCTGATTGTCTCGGTGGCGATCGCCAACACCCTGCTGCGCCGACGCATCGGCTTGCTGATAGCCGCCATCAGCGCTCTCGGTATCATTGGTTCAAGTTTCCTGCTGAGTTTCAACCACCCCCTGAGCGCCAACAATTACCTGCAAGCCGGAACCCTCGGTGCCCTGTGTTTTGCCGCATCGCTGCTGGTACAGGGTCTGGTCAGGCGCCTGGAAGTCAGCGAAAACCTCGCCGAACAGCGCGCCAGCGAAGTGGTCGGCCTCGAAGCCCTCAACGCCCTGATTCTGCAGCGCATGCGCACCGGCATCCTGGTGCTCGATGACCAGCGCCGGGTGCAACTGGCCAATCACAGCGCGAAAAGCCTGCTGGCGCAGTCGCACCTTGAGGGGCATTTGATCGATGACTACTCGCCGGCACTGGTCGAGCGTCTGCAACTGTGGCTGAGCAACCCGACCCTGCGCCCGCAGAGCCTGAAGATTCCCGGCAACGGCCTGGAACTGCAACCGAACTTCATCGCCCTCGCACAGAGTCCGAACCAGCAAACCCTGGTGTTTCTCGAAGACCTTGCACAAGTCGCCCAGCAAGCCCAGCAACTCAAGCTCGCCGCGCTCGGGCGCCTGACCGCCGGCATCGCCCATGAAATCCGTAACCCGCTGGGCGCCATCAGTCACGCCGCGCAGCTATTGGGTGAGTCCGAGGAACTCGATGGCGCGGATCGGCGTCTGACGCAGATCATCCAAGACCACTCCCAGCGCATGAACCGAGTCATCGAAAACGTCCTGCAACTGTCGCGCCGCCAGCAGAGCGCTCCGCAACGCCTGGATCTGAAACCGTGGCTGGAACGCTTCGTCTGCGAGAGCCGCGAACAGGCGACTGAGCGCCAGTCGATTCATTTGCGGATCAACTCCGGGGACTTCATCACATTGATGGACCCCGACCAGCTCACGCAAATTCTCGACAATCTGTTACGCAACGGCTGGCGGCACAGTGCCCTGCTGCACGAGCAGGCCGAGGTCTGGCTGGCACTGTTCATCGACCCCGACAGCCAGTTGGCGGTGCTCGAAGTGCAGGACAACGGCCCCGGTGTACCACCCGATCAGCAGGCCGATCTGTTCGAGCCGTTCTTCACCACCAGTAGCCAGGGCACCGGCCTTGGGCTTTATCTGTCCCGTGAGCTGTGCGAAAGCAACCAGGCGCGCCTAGACTTCAAACCACGCCAAGGCGGCGGCTGCTTTCGCATCACCTTTGCTCACGGACGGAAACAAAGTTGAACACGAGCCCACGGCAAAAAATCCTTATCGTCGATGACGAGCCGGATATCCGCGAACTCCTGGAAATCACCCTGGGTCGGATGAAACTCGACACTCTAAGTGCACGCAACCTCGGCGAAGCCCAGGCGCTGTTGCACAACAACACCTTCGACCTGTGCCTGACCGACATGCGCCTGCCCGACGGCACGGGGCTGGACCTGGTGCAACACATCCAGCAACGTTATCCACAACTGCCGGTGGCGATGATCACCGCGTACGGCAGTCTGGAAACAGCGATCAACGCCTTGAAAGCCGGGGCCTTCGACTTCCTGACCAAGCCGGTTGATCTGACGCGCCTGCGCGAACTGGTCAGCACTGCGTTGCGCATGCCGGCAGCCGGAGGCAGCGTGACCTCGATCGACCGGCGCCTGCTCGGTGACTCACCACCGATGCGCAATCTGCGCAAACAGATCGACAAACTGGCGCGCAGTCAGGCACCGGTCTACATCAGTGGAGAATCGGGCAGCGGCAAAGAACTGGTCGCGCGGCTGATCCACGAACAGGGGCCACGCGCCAGCAAGCCGTTTGTGCCGGTCAACTGCGGGGCGATTCCGTCCGAATTGATGGAAAGCGAATTTTTCGGCCATCGCAAAGGCAGCTTCACCGGCGCAGTGGAGGACAAACCTGGGCTGTTCCAGGCCGCACACGGCGGCACCCTGTTTCTCGACGAAGTGGCGGACCTGCCGCTGTCGATGCAGGTGAAATTGCTGCGGGCGATTCAGGAGAAAGCCGTGCGCAGCGTCGGCGGCCAGCAGGAAACGGTGGTCGATGTGCGCATTCTTTGCGCCACCCACAAGGATCTCGACGCCGAGGTCGCCGCCGGGCGTTTTCGCCAGGACCTGTATTACCGCTTGAATGTGATCGAACTGCGCGTGCCATCCCTGCGCGAACGGCGCGATGACATCGAAGTGCTGGCGGCGCACATGCTCCAGCGTCTGGCGGCAGGCAGCGGCCGCGCGGCGGCTCGTTTGCACCCGCAGGCGCTTGAGGCGCTGAAGAGTTACCGCTTTCCGGGGAATGTGCGGGAGCTGGAAAACGTCCTTGAACGGGCGCACACGCTGTGTGAAAACCAGTTGATCGAGGCCGCAGATCTGCGTCTCAGCGAAGGTAATTGCACGGTCGAGGGCGGTATTGCCGACCTGACGCAGATCGATAACCTTGAGGATTATCTGGAGAACGTCGAGCGCAAGCTGATCCTGCAGGCGCTGGAGGAAACGCGCTGGAATCGTACGGCGGCGGCGCAGCGGTTGAGTCTGTCGTTTCGCTCGATGCGCTACAGGCTGAAGAAACTCGGTCTGGATTGAGGGCCCCTTCGCGAGCAAGCCCGCTCCCACAATAGATCTCGGTTGTTCACACAATTTGTGTTCACCGCAGATCCAATGTGGGAGCGGGCTTGCCCGCGAAAGCGGTCTGCCAGCCAGCAGAGAAAAATCTGACTAAATGCGACCTTCAGGCGCATACGGCGCCGGATCAATAATCGGCGCACGCCCCAGCATCACATCGGCAAACAACTGACATGACGCCGGCGCCAGCACCAGCCCGTTGCGGTAATGCCCGCAGTTCAGCCACAACCCCTCAAACCCCGGCACCCGGCCAATATACGGAATCCCCTCAGGCGAGCCCGGACGCAAACCGGCCCAGTGCCCCACCACTTCGGCATCCGCCAGCGCCGGCAGCAGCTCGACCGCCGAAGCCTTGAGGCTCTCCAGCGCGACATCGGTCGGCGTCTTGTCGTAGCCTTCGTGCTCCAGCGTACTGCCGATCAGAATGTGCCCGTCGCGACGCGGAATCGCATAACGCCCCTTGGCCAGCACCATGCTCGGCAGGAAATCCGCTGCACACTTGTAGAGAATCATCTGGCCCTTGACCGGCTCGACCGGCAGCGTCAGATCCAATGTCTTGAGCAGATCACCGCTCCATGCCCCGGCCGTCAGCACGATCTGCTCACCGCGGATCAGGCCTTTGGACGTCTCAACGCCTACCACTCGCCCGCCTTCGCGAACAAACCCGCTGACTTCGCATTGCTCGTGGATGGTCACGTTCGGCAGCGCCAGCAAAGCGGCTTTCAACGATTTGACCAGGCGCGGGTTACGCACATTGGCCACATCGGCCATGTAGATCGCCCGGGAGAATCCGCCACCCAGCACCGGCACCGCATCGTGCGCCGCCGAAATATCCACAGCCCGCAGCGGACGGTTTTCGCGCTCGGCCCAGGCCAGTGCCTCGGCTTCATCATCCAGATCCAGCCAGTACAGGCCGGTGGTGTGCACTTCGGGATCAACCCCGGTATCGGCAAACAGCCGCTCGCCCAGCTGTGGATAAAAATCCTGCGACCAATGCGCCAGCGCGGTGACTGCCGGGCTATAGCGCCACGGGTACAGCGGCGAAACGATACCGCCCCCGGCCCAGGACGATTCCTGGCCGACATTCGAACGATCCAGCAGCACCACGCTGCGCACTTCTGAGGCGAGGTTGTAGGCGGTGAGCAGGCCAATCACCCCGCCACCGACAATCACCACTTGCTGTTGCCTGGTCATGTTTGATCCAACCGTAAAAAAGACAGTGGGCGCAAAAAGGCGCCCTTGAGAAGGTACCTCAGCGGCCCCAGCAATCCTTGGTGGTCAGCCCGGTGGTTGCGTTGTTCATACTTCTGACGCCGGTGTTGGTCAGGGTGAAATCCCCGCACTTGTCGGTGGCCATGGTCGTGCCGGCCTTGCGGGTGGCCGTCAGCAGGAAGGTCTGATCAGCGATGGTCGGGGTGATGGTGTAGAAATCATTGCCCGTGCTCAGACCGGTGATGCCGGTATAAACATTGTTCTTGGTGTAGAAGCGCTCGAGGATCTGCGCCTGTTCCGAGAGCAGCGACACCACTTCGGCGCGGCGGCCCTTTTTCAGGTATTCGGTGTAGCTCGGTGCGGCGATGGTGATGATGATCCCGATGATCGCAATCACGATCATGATTTCGATCAGGGTGAAGCCCCGGTTGAATCTGCGCATGCCTCAAACTCTCACTTACTGTATTTGTCGCCACATGATACGACGGCTGCCGCCGCCGGATTTTTCCACCAGAGTGGTGACGGTGCCACTGGAATCGTTGACGATCTTGCGCGTCGCGCCGTTGACGATGGCGTTCAGGGTTGGAATACCGCCGGTGAACACCACGCCGCTGGAAATCGTGTCGTTGCTGTCGACCACGCCATCGGCGTTGGTGTCGAGCACCGCGTAGTTGAGCATCTTACCGCTGAACGCATCCAGTTCGACCAGTTTGCCGGTGCCGAAACTGGCACACGGGTCGGTGGTATCGACACTGGCGGTGGTAAACACGATGCGTCCGAGCACCAGACTGGCCTGATTGATCACCCGCTCGCCGGTCAGCACGTTGTTGTACACCAGCGGCAGATACCAGCCCTTCTCCGCCGGATAGGTCGTGTCGTTCTGGCTGGTGGTGATGAACTGTCCGGCGCTGCCGGAGAACACCCCGGTCACTGCTTGCGCCTGCAAACTGCTGACGGTCAACTGACCGGAACCACCATCGGCGTCCCACACCGAGTAGAACGCCTGCAAATCCTTGTTGGTCTTGTCGGCGGTCTCGTTGAATTTGCCGGTGCCGACGAAGATCTGTTTGCCCCCCAGCGAATTGTCCGCCAGCAGCGGCTGCGCGGTGATCGGCTGAGTCGCCCCGCCCGCCGTAGTGAACAGTGGTTTGCCGGAAAACGCCACGCCCCAGCTGTCGGTCGATGTCGCGCTCAGATCGAATTTCCACAGACGCCCTTTCAGATCACCGCCATAAGCGGCCTGCACCACGTTCGACGAATTGACCTTGAGCTTCACCGACGACAAACCATTGGTGGTTTCAGTGCTGTCGATGACGATCTTCTTGATCAACGATCCGTCACGCACATCCAGCACATACAACGCCGCCACCCCGGAGTTGCTGCCATAACCATTGGCAATGAATGCCGCCCAGCGACCATCGGCCAAGCGTGCCACTTCCGGCCGGGCATAGGCGTAACCCAGATCATTGAATACGTTGGCAGTGTTCGCCGTGGCAGGTGCACTGACTTCCCATAGGGCATTGAGCACATTGCCAGCAGACGCGTCGAACAGCTGCAGCGCGTAGAAGGTCTTGCCGCCGGCACCGGTGCCGCCGATGGCCACGGTTTTCCAGGCACTGTTGAACTGAAGATCGTAGACCCCGACCTGGCCGTCCACCAGAAACTTGTGGCTGACGCCATTGATGTACGCCGGATCGGCAATCAGCCGCAGCGACGGCAACACGCTGGACGGCATGTAGGCATAGCGTCGAGTGCCGTTGGCCGAGTTGATCACGTTGACGAAACCGTCATTGGCGTTCACCACCAGATTGGCATTCATGTTCGCCGCTTTGGTGGTCAGGTAAGTGGTGTAGGTGGTGTCGCCCGACAGGTCGGAGGCGGTTTTGTCGCTGGGCGAGGCCAGCACCAGCGGCGAGTTGATGATGTCGCCGAGCAACACGCTGCGCACCTTGAGCCCGGTCTTGTTGGTGCCCTTGCTCCACTCCACCAGATCACTGCCGCTGATGCCGGTGGGCAGGCTCTGGCTGAGCGTCGTCTGTTGGGTTGCGGAAAAGTTGCCGTAGGCCAGAGTCACGGCGGTATTGCTGCTGGTGTTCCACGATTGATAGGTCGGTGCGGTCGCGCCCGGCACGATGGTGGTATCGGTGGTCCACAACGCTGCCGAGGTGTTCACCGCGCCAGCCGAAGTGAAGCCAAAGGATTTGATCGTGCCGCGCCAGTCCTTGGGGTCGTAACTGGTCTGGAAATAACTGGTGCCACTGGCCAGCGTGGTGCCGCTGGTGACACCGCTGCCGCCGGAGCCGGCCTTGGAAGTGATGTCGCTCAACGCCGAGGACAGCGCACTGTTGAGACCGGTGCTGTCGCTCGCCTGGTAATACTTGCCCTGCCCATAGGCAGCGGCGTCGGAGAGCATGTCGTTGTCGGCAGTAAAGCCGACGGTGTAGGTGTTCATGTTCTGCTTGGGAAAATCCGCCGAGCCCCAGCTCTTGCCCGCGAGATCGGTTCCTGTCGACCGCATGTCGATGTCGAACGCAAACTTGGCAATGTCATCCAGATACAGCGTGTCACCCTCGTTATCGCCATTGAGGTTGTTGCCGTCATTGTTGATGCCGTCCCAGTTCGGCAAGCGACTTCCGCCCAACGGGTCATTGGTGGGAAACGTGCGGTCATACGTCGGAAGGCCGTCGGTGATCACTACGCCATAGTTCTTCTGGCAGCGGTACTGGATCGGACTGGTGTAAGTGGTGGGTGTGCTGTTGTAGTACGGCGTCATGCCGCGCATGTACCGGGTGATTTCGTAATAGGTTTCCGCCAATGGCGTGTTGGCCACGGCCCCCAAACCACCGATCGCCGAAATCAACGCATTGTAGTTGGCGTCGGCCTGCGCCTGGGTCACGCTGCCGGAGACCGGCGACAGATCACTGATGGAACGAGCGATGTATCCACCGTTCCCGGGGTTGTTGCTGGTCACCGGGTTGAAGGTCGACAGGCCCATGCGCAAGTTACGGTTGCTGGTGACCAGTGCGGTGGACACGTTGCGCGCGACGTTGATCCGATAGTCGTTGGGAATCGCCCCGGTGGTGAAGTCGCGAGTGCCGTTGTTGATCGCCAGCCCGACCACATAGGCGATGTAGTCCCCCGTGTAGCGAGTATTGCCGCCGCCCACCGGATCAGGCAGTTTCAGGCACAACGGCGCGACGCTGTTGTTGTAGAAGGCGAAGGCGCCGCCGGAGCAACCGGAGGTCGGCAGGTTCGAGAGAAACACCGGATCGCCAGTGATCGCCGTTGAACTCAGGCACAGCCCGAGCAACGCATTACATTGCCGGGCCGGGGTGCGTGTGACGGTCGGATCGAATCCCGCCGCATAAATGATGCTGTTCATGCTGCCGGAATCGTCGATCAGCAACATCACGTTGGGCGGTACCGCAGCGGCACTCAGCAGCGGCGAGTCGGAAGGCGTGAACGCATAAGCCGGCGCTGCCAGATAAAAGCTCAGCAGCATCCCCGCCAACAACGTCCGGCAGCGCTCAATACTTCGCATAGACGCTCTCCACCACACTGCGCGAAGTACCGGCGATGCCGACTGCGGTCACTCGGTACAAGGTCGCCGAGGTGTTGCTAGGCACGTTCACCGCCGTCAGCGTGGTACCGATGTTCTGCACACCATAGAAGCCGTTACCTGCGGCGACCCACGTCACCCCCGAGGTCGAGTTGAGCCCCGCCGCGCTGACCACCGAGGACTCCGCTGGCGGCGCACATTGCGTGGCGCTGGCACACACCGCCAGCGAATAACTGTCGAGTTGTACCGCACTCTCGCCGATGCGCAACGCCGCCTCAGCGGTCTGGAACGACTGATTGCGCAGGCTGACACTGCCGGCCATTTTCTCCTGCAGGTTGGCACTCTGCATCGAGGACAGCCCGATCAAGGTCAGCAGCAACAGAAACACCAGACTGACCAGCAACACCATGCCGCGCTGGGTTTGCCTCTGGTTGAACGTGATCCTCATCATTCCGGCCTCACTGCAAGCGGTTGCGCAAAGCGGCAACCACGTTGAAGGTTTGATTGGCCACCCGGTTGTTCGGGTCGGTGAGGGTCAGACTCAGACGCACACTGCGGATGCGCGCCGGGTCACTGGGGTTGGCGCTGTAGGAGGACGCCGCGACATCGGTGGCGGACGTCGCCAGACCGAACATGACGTTGAACGCACTGACATTGTTCACCAGCACCTGCTGGGTCGGGGTGCCGCTGCCGGTGCCCATGAGAATCTGGTTGTTGCTGAAGCTGTAGATCAAGCGGCGGATCGGAAAGGCGATCTGCCCGCTCGCCGCCGCCCGCAACCCGGTATAGGCCGTGGCGCTGTTGCGGCAATCGGAGACCACCGTCCAGGTTGGCGTACCACCATTGCCACCGACATCGGCAGTGACCAGGGTCAGCTTGAGGTTGCTGTTGTCCCAACTGATCGGGGTGATCTGCGCCGCGTTGAAATCCCCTGCCGAGCTCGCGTCAGTAATCGTGCCCAGGCAGCCGAACATGCCGACCATACGCAGTTCCTGAATCATCTTGCTCAGGACAAAACGTGCGTCTTCCTGCATGGCGGCAGCGGTGTTCTGGCTGACGTAAGTGTTCTTGGCCGCGAGAAACGTCTGCACCACCCCCAGCACGATGATCAGCCCGAGCGCCAGGGCGATGAGCATTTCGATCAGGCCGAAACCCCGGTTGGCGTGCTTCATGGGCCGGCCACCGGATCGACCGTGGCACGGCTGGTCAGGACGAAGCTGCGGGTGGTACCGGTGGCATTCGCGGCCCGTGAGTCATTCCAGTTGATGGTGATGGTGTACACCCGCTGATTGAGGGTGATCGTGCCGGTGGCAGTCGGCCCGCCGAAATTGACGATATTGGTGGTGAAATCGTAGAGATCCTGATCGCGGGCGACGCTGAGGTTGCCTGCGGTCGGCGGCGTGACCGTGTAATCGGCAGCGGAATTGGCGCGGATGCGGTCCATCATGTCGTAGGCGATGAAGCTCGCCTGACTGGTCATCCGGGAACTGTCGGTGTACTTCAGCGCATTCACTTGAACGGCGGCCGCGCCCAATATGCCGACGGTCAGAATCAGCAACGCGACCAGTACCTCGATCAGCGACATGCCCTCCTGTGCCTGTGTGCTCCCTGCCCTCATCCGCAACTTCCACCCAGTTGAATTCGTCCGTTCAGACACACGTTCAGCGTCCTGCTTTGTGTTCCCAGCACATAACTGATGGCCACCGCCGTCGACGGCGCCGCCAGGCCGCCCAGATTATTGAAATCCAGTGCGGTCACTCCTGAGGGTAGCGTCAGAGTCGCGCCGCTGCTCATCGCTGGAACAACCCGTAATACATTGGCCGGAGTGCCAGTACTGTCGTAGACCGACAATTCGCCGGTCCACACGCTGCCGCCGGCGCTCGGGCGCAAGCGTGTGGTCACGCCGCGATCAATCGCCTCCAGCCGCGCGTAGTTGATGGCGCGCTGCAGGTCACCCATTTCGGTGTCGGCCTTGCTGCTCTGGATCGAGCGAGTGAAGCCTGGCACCGCCAGGGTGATGAGGATCACCAGCACGGCGACCGCGGCCAACAGTTCGGGCAGCGTGAAACCTTTTGTACGATGATCCATCGATGCCCTCCGTTGCCGTCGGCTATACCTGCTTCTACAAGCTAGAACATTCAACCGGCCTGCGTCGGTTGATTTGCCCTGGCCGGCGAAAAGGATTGCGCCGGGCTTCATGCTCCACGGAGGGAGTCGTCATGCCGCAACAGGGTTTCAGTCTGATTGAATTGCTTATGGGACTGGCGATTGGCGCAATTGTTCTGTCGCTGGTCAGTCCGGCCTTCGCGGCCTTCACTGAATCGACTCATCGCGACCTGGCGGCCCGGTCGCTGCTCGAGGGCATTCGCAACGCCCGCACACAGGCCATCACCCGCAATCAGAGCGTGGTGATCCATGGCATCAATGGCGACTGGAGTCAGGGCTGGCGGATCATTCTGGATATCAGTGGCAAGGGGCCGCTGGACAGCAGCAACCCACTGCTGCTGGAGCACGCGAGTGACGGGCGAATACCGATCGTCGGCAATTGGCTGGTCAGTCGTTACGTGCGATTCAGCAGTCTGGGACAACCGCTGATGCCCGGGCGGGCATTTCAGGCAGGGACGTTACATCTCTGCTCGGCACAGGAGCCGGTCAGCCAGCTCCAGGTGGTGCTGGCGGCAACCGGTCGGGTGCGCCTGACCAGCGCAAAGGCTGAGCAGGCGCTGTGCCTGAAGGCGAAGAGCGTCAGATCGAACGGACGCGCAGCTCTTTCGGCATCGAGAAGGTGATGTTCTCTTCGCGGCCGGCCAGTTCATCGGCACCGGTCGCGCCCCAGGCTTGCAACTGCTGGATCACGCCGCGAACCAGCACTTCCGGTGCGGAGGCACCAGCGGTGATGCCGATGCGCTCGACACCCTCGAACCAGCTCTTCTGCAGGTCTTCGGCGCCGTCGATCAGGTAGGCCGGCGTGGCCATGCGTTCGGCCAGTTCACGCAGGCGGTTGGAGTTGGAGCTGTTCGGACTGCCCACCACCAACACTACGTCGCACTCGTCGGCCAGTTGCTTGACCGCATCCTGACGGTTTTGCGTGGCGTAGCAGATGTCGTCCTTGCGCGGGCCACCGATGGCCGGGAAACGTGTGCGCAGGGCATCGATCACGCGGCTGGTATCGTCCATCGACAGGGTGGTCTGGGTCACGAACGCCAGTTTTTCCGGATTACGCACCTGCAGTTCGGCCACGTCTTTTTCGTCTTCGACGAGGTAGATCGCGCCGCCATTGCTGCCGTCGTACTGGCCCATGGTGCCTTCGACTTCCGGGTGACCGGCGTGGCCGATCAGGATGCACTCACGGCCGTCGCGGCTGTATTTGGCGACTTCGATGTGTACCTTGGTAACCAGCGGACAGGTGGCGTCGAATACTTTCAGGCCACGACCGGCGGCTTCGCTGCGTACGGCTTGAGAAACCCCGTGAGCACTGAAGATCACGATGACGTCGTCCGGCACCTGATCCAGTTCCTCGACGAAGATCGCGCCACGACTGCGCAGGTCCTCGACCACGAACTTGTTGTGCACCACTTCATGACGCACGTAGATCGGCGGCCCGAAGACTTCCAGGGCGCGGTTGACGATTTCGATCGCCCGGTCCACGCCGGCGCAGAAGCCACGGGGGTTGGCGAGTTTGATTTGCATGCTGTGCCTCGTGTCTTGCGCGCGAAATAAATTTACGTCCTGCTGATCGAGCACATTGCTCAAATCCAGCAAAAATCCAATGTGGGAGCGGGCTTGCTCGCGAAAGCAGTGTGTCAGACAACTTCTATGTTGAATGTCAGTCAGCATTCGCGAGCAAGCCCGCTCCCACAATGTTCTGAGGTGTTACTCAGATCGCTTTGACGTTGATGATCTCTACGTCAAAGGTCAGCGTTTTGCCCGCCAGCGGGTGGTTGAAGTCGACGGTCACTTGCGCGTCGTCGAATTCTTTCACCACACCCGGCAGCTCAGTATTGGCCGCATCGTTGAAGATCACCAGCAGACCCGGCGACAGTTCCATGTCGGCAAACTGCGAGCGCGGGATGATCTGTACGTTTTGCGGGTTCGGCTGGCCGAAAGCGTTTTCCGGCTCGACGGTCAGCGTACGCTTGTCGCCGGCCTTGAAGCCGAACAATGCCGCTTCGAAACCCGGCAGCAGGTTGCCGTCGCCGACCTTGAAGGTCGCCGGGGCCTTGTCGAACGTGCTGTCGACCGTATCGCCGTTCTCCAGGCGCAATGCAAAGTGCAAAGTGACTTCCGTGTTCTGGCCGATGCGTTGCTCAGCCAATACCTGTTCAGTCATGAACGGCTTCTCCGGTTTTCTTACTTTTGAACATGTCCAGTGCCAGCATCACCGCACCGACGGTGATGGCGCTGTCGGCGAAGTTGAACGCCGGGAAGTACCAGCGGTTCTGCCAGTGCACCAGAATGAAGTCGATCACATGGCCCAGGGCGATGCGGTCATACAGATTGCCCAGCGCGCCGCCCAGCACCAGCGCCAAAGCGACGGCCAGCCAGGTTTCGTTGCGGCCCAGGCGTTTGAGCCAGACCACCAGCACCGCACTGACCACAATCGCGATCAGGGCGAACAACCAGCGCTGCCAGCCGGAGCTGTCAGCCAGGAAGCTGAAGGCAGCGCCGGTGTTGTAGGCCAGCGTCCAGCTGAAGTAATCGGGAATGATCACGATCTGCTGGAACATTTCGAGCTTGTTTTCGAAGTAGAACTTGCTGGCCTGGTCGATGACCAGAACCAGCAAACTCAACCAGAGCCAGCTCAACCGTCCGAAACGGCCAACGGCGTTAGGCATAGTGACGAACCTCGCCGGCGCCGCTGATGTTGTCGACGCAACGACCGCAGATTTCCGGATGTTCCGGGTTCACGCCGACGTCTTCACGGCAGTGCCAGCAACGGGCGCACTTCGGGAAGGCCGATTTGACGATCTTCAGTTTCAGGCCGCTGACTTCGGTGGCTACCGCGTCCGCAGGTGCCTGAACGAAAGGCGCCACGCTGGCGGTCGAGGTGATCAGGACAAAGCGCAGCTCGTTGCTCAGCTTGGCCAGGTCGGCGCTCAGCGCGTCTTCGGCGAACAGCGTCACTTCGGCTTGCAGGTTGCCACCGACGGCTTTGGCCGCGCGCTGGATTTCCATCTCTTTGTTGACCGCCACCTTCACTTCCATGATGCGATCCCAGTAGGCGCGACCCAGCTCGAAGCCTTCCGGCAGCTCGGTCAGACCTTCGTACCAGGTGTTGAGCATGACGGATTCGTTGCGCTCGCCCGGCAGGTACTGCCACAGCTCGTCGGCGGTGAACGCGAGGATCGGTGCGATCCAGCGCACCAGCGCTTCGGAGATGTGGAACAGCGCGGTCTGGCACGAGCGACGTGCCTTGCTGTCGGCGCCAGTGGTGTACTGGCGGTCCTTGATGATGTCGAGGTAGAAACCACCCAGCTCCTGCACGCAGAAGTTGTGGATCTTCGAGTAGACGTTCCAGAAACGGTATTCGCCGTAGTGCTCTTGCAGTTCGCGTTGCAGCAGCAAAGTACGGTCCACGGCCCAGCGATCCAGTGCGAGCATGTCTTCAGCCGGCAGCAGGTCGGTGGCCGGGTTGAAACCGGTCAGGTTGGAAAGCAGGAAACGCGCGGTGTTACGGATGCGACGATAGGCGTCCGCGCTGCGTTGCAGGATCTGCTCGGACACGGCCATTTCGCCGGAGTAGTCGGTCGACGCGACCCACAGACGCATGATGTCGGCGCCCAGGGTGTCGTTGACTTTCTGCGGCGCGATCACGTTGCCCAGCGATTTGGACATCTTGCGGCCGGACTCGTCGACGGTGAAGCCGTGGGTCAGCAGTTCGCGGTACGGCGCGTGGTTGTCGATGGCGCAACCGGTCAACAGCGACGAATGGAACCAGCCGCGGTGCTGGTCGGAACCTTCTAGGTACAGGTCGGCGCGTGGGCCGGTCTCGTGACCCATCGGGTGCGAACCACGCAATACGTGCCAGTGAGTGGTGCCCGAGTCGAACCAGACGTCGAGGGTGTCGCTGATCTTGTCATACAGCGGCGCTTCGTCGCCCAGCAGTTCGGCGGCGTCGAGTTTGAACCAGGCTTCGATGCCTTCGACTTCAACGCGCTTGGCGACTTCTTCCATCAGTTCGACGGTGCGTGGGTGCAGCTCGCCGCTTTCCTTGTTGAGGAAGAACGGGATCGGCACGCCCCAGTTACGCTGACGGGAGATGCACCAGTCCGGACGGTTGGCGATCATCGAGTGCAGGCGCGCCTGGCCCCAGGCCGGAACGAACTTGGTCTCTTCGATGGCTTTGAGCGAGCGCACGCGCAGGGTGTCGCCGCTGACCGGCTCTTTGTCCATGCCGATGAACCACTGCGCGGTGGCGCGGTAGATCAGCGGGGTCTTGTGGCGCCAGCAGTGCATGTAGCTGTGTTCGATGACGGTGGTGTGCATCAGCGCACCGACTTCGGTCAGTTTTTCGACGATGGCCGGGTTGGCCTTCCAGATGAACTGGCCGCCAAAGAACTCCAGCGACGGCACGTACACGCCGTTGCTTTGCACCGGGTTGAGGATGTCATCGTTGACCATGCCGTATTTCTTGCAGGTCACGAAGTCGTCCACGCCGTAGGCCGGGGCGGAGTGAACCACACCGGTGCCGGCGCCCAGCTCAACGTAGTCGGCCAGGTACACCGGCGACAGACGGTCGTAGAACGGGTGACGGAAGTTGATCAGTTCCAGCGCCGAACCCGGCGCGGTGGCCAGTACGGTGCCTTCAACGCCGTAACGCGACAGGCAGGATTCAACCAGCTCTTCAGCCAGGACCAGCAGCTTGTCGCCGATATCGACCAGGGCGTAGTTGAATTCCGGGTGCACGTTCAGTGCCTGGTTGGCCGGGATGGTCCACGGGGTGGTGGTCCAGATCACGATCGAGGCAGGCTTGCTCAGCGACGGCAGACCGAACGCGGCAGCCAGTTTGGCTTCGTCGGCGATCGGGAAGGCCACGTCGATGGTCGAGGACTTCTTGTTTTCGTACTCGACCTCGGCTTCGGCCAGCGCCGAACCGCAATCGAAGCACCAGTTCACCGGCTTGAGGCCCTTGAACACGAAACCGCCCTTGACGATTTCGGCGAGGGCGCGGATTTCACCGGCCTCGTTCTTGAAGTTCATGGTCTTGTACGGGTTGGCGAAGTCGCCCAGCACGCCGAGGCGGATGAACTCGGTCTTCTGCCCTTCGATCTGCTCGGTGGCGTAGGCACGGCACAGCTCGCGGGTCTTGTCCGCGCCCAGGTTCTTGCCGTGGGTCACTTCAACCTTGTGCTCGATCGGCAGGCCGTGGCAGTCCCAACCCGGAACATACGGCGCGTCGAAACCCGACAGGGTTTTCGAGCGGATGATCATGTCCTTGAGAATCTTGTTCAGCGCATGACCGATGTGGATCGTGCCGTTGGCGTACGGAGGGCCGTCGTGCAGGACGAACTTCGGACGATCCTTGCCAATCTCGCGCAACTTTCCGTACAGGCCAATACTGTCCCAGCGCTGCAGGATCTGCGGTTCGCGCTGTGGCAGGCCGGCCTTCATTGGGAAGGCGGTGTCCGGAAGGTTTAGCGTGGCTTTATAGTCGGTCATTTAAGGCTCTTCATTAGCGATGGGCGCTAGGTGCGGCTAGTGCACGGGCGGCGGCGACATCCGCGTTGATCGCCGTTTTCAGTGCCTCCAGAGAGGCAAAACGCTGCTCTTCACGCAGCTTTTGGTGGAAAACCACCGTCAGACGCCGGTCATACAGATCGCCGGCAAAATCCAGTAGATGAACTTCAAGGTGGGCTTTGCCATCACCTTGAACCGTAGGCCGCACGCCGATATTGGCGACGCCGGGCCAGGTCTTGCCGTCGATGTCCACATCCACCAGATAAACCCCGGTGAATGGCACGCGACGACGCTTGAGTTGAATATTGGCAGTGGGCGTACCCAGTTGCCGGGCCAGTTTCTGACCGTGCAGCACGCGACCGGCGATCCGGTACGGGCGGCCAAGCAAGCGTTCGGCCAAGGCAAAATCGGCGGCGGCCAACGCGTTGCGCACCTGAGTGCTGCTGACGCGAAGGCCGTCCAGCTCGACGGTCTGCGCGGCTTCCACGGTAAAACCGTGAACCTGCCCGGCCTGCAGCAGGAAATCGAAATCGCCGAGGCGATCGCAGCCGAAGCGGAAATCGTCACCGACCTCCAGATGCTGCACGCCGAGACCGTCCACCAGGATGGTATCGACGAATTCACTGGCGCTGAGCTTGCTCAGGCGCTGGTTGAACGCCAGGCACAGCACCCGGTCGACGCCTTCGGCGGCCAGCAGTTGCAGCTTGTCACGCAAGCGGGCCAGTCGGGCCGGCGCGGTCTCCGGGGCAAAGAATTCCCGTGGCTGCGGCTCGAAAATCACCACGCAGCTGGGTACGCCCAACTCCAGCGCACGCTCACGCAGACGGGCCAGGATAGCCTGGTGACCACGGTGAACACCGTCAAAGTTGCCAATAGTGGCGACGCAGCCCCGATGCTGGGGGCGCAAGTTGTGGAGGCCTCGAACCAGCTGCATAACGCGCTTCTTGCTCATAAAGTGGTCGATTATAACCACACCCGACGGTCGACGACAGGCAACACCGTAACGCAAAGTGATCGAGCCGACAAAACTGCCGGCCCGTGCCCGTTGATAAAGGCTGAAACCTCAGCTCAAAGCCTTGCGATTGAAGTCACGCAGGCGGAAACCGAGCAGCAGCAACATACCGAAATACGCCACCACACCGGCAATCACCAGCGCACCCAGTCGCAGGAAGCGCTCCAGCATGTGCCCCTGATCCCAGGCCGGCATGAAATGCATACCGAGCAGCAACACCGCCGACATCACCGCCACCGCCACCACCAGTTTGAAGCCGAACAGGTACCAGCCCGGTTGCGGCTGATACATCTTTTGCTTGCGCAGTTGATAGAACAGCAGCCCCGCATTGAGGCAGGCACCGGCACTGATCGCCAGCGCCAGACCGGCGTGAGCCAGCGGGCCGATCAACACCAGGTTGAACAGTTGAGTGACGATCAGGGTGAAGATTGCGATTTTTACCGGCGTGCGGATGTTCTGTTGCGCGTAAAAGCCCGGCGCCAGCACTTTGATCACGATAATCCCGAGCAGTCCGACAGAATAGGCAATCAGCGCACGCTGGGTCATGGACGCATCAAACGCGCTGAACTGGCCGTACTGGAACAGCGACACGGTCAGTGGCTCGGCAAGAATCCCCAGCGCCAGCGCACACGGCAGCACCAGCACAAAGCACAGGCGCAGGCCCCAATCGAGGATCCGCGAGTACTCGTGGCGATCCTTACTCGCATAGGTTTTGGCCAGCGTCGGCAACAGAATGGTGCCCAACGCTACGCCGAGCACGCCGGACGGCAATTCCATCAAACGGTCGGCGTAGTACATCCACGACACCGAACCGGCCACCAGGAACGAGGCGAAAATGGTGTTGATGATCAGCGAAATCTGGCTGACCGAGACACCGATGATCGCCGGCAGCATCTGCTTCATCACCCGCCAGACGCCGGTATCACGCAGATTCAAGCGCGGCAGCACCAGCATGCCGATCTTCTTCAGGTGCGGCAGTTGATAGAGCAACTGCGCGAGACCACCGACCAGCACCGCCCAGCCCAGAGCCATGACCGGCGGATCGAAATACGGCGTCAGGAACAGCGAAAACACGATCATGCTGACGTTGAGCAGGGTCGGCACGAAGGCCGGCACCGAAAAGCGGTTCCAGGTATTGAGGATTGCCCCGGCCAGCGAGGACAGGGAGATCAGCAATATATAAGGGAACGTCACCCGCAGCAGATCGGAGGTGAGCTGGAATTTTTCTGGCGTATCGGCAAACCCCGGCGCGGTGGCCCAGATCACCCACGGCGCGGCAATCATGCCCAGCGCTGTGACCAGCGCCAGCACCAGGGTCAGCAGGCCCGAGACATAAGCAATGAAGGTGCGGGTCGCCTCTTCGCCCTGCTGACTTTTGTATTCCGCCAGAATTGGCACGAAGGCTTGGGAAAACGCGCCCTCGGCGAAGATTCGCCGCAGCAGGTTGGGCAATTTGAAGGCGATGAAGAAGGCGTCCGTCGCCATTCCGGCGCCGAATGTGCGAGCGATGAGCGTGTCACGGACGAACCCCAGAATCCGGGAAAGCATCGTGATAGAGCTGACAGCGGCCAACGATTTGAGCAGATTCATTGAGGGAATTAGTGCCTGTCGATAAACAGCAGGCGAACAATGCGCCCACTTGTGCGATACTCCGCGCCGCAACAGCACAGAGCCAAAGCTCGCGAGTTTACAGGTCAAGCGCCGGAAATAAATATCCCGCCTCTTTACACCTACCACTTAGCGGAACGTTTCAAGCGCCCTTGACAAGACTTCAACTCATCGGCATGATTCGCGGCCTATTTTGTTTGCTATTTCCTAAAAAGTCTTTCGAGGAGCTCGACGGTGGCCAACTCACCTTCCGCCAAAAAACGTGCAAAACAGGCTGAGAAGCGTCGCAGCCACAACGCCAGCCTGCGTTCCATGGTTCGTACCTACATCAAGAATGTAGTTAAAGCCATCGACGCAAAAGACGCTGAAAAAGCTCAAGCTGCATACGTTCTGGCTGTGCCAGTTATCGACCGTATGGCCGATAAAGGCATCATCCACAAGAACAAGGCTGCTCGTCATAAGAGCCGTCTGAATGGCCACGTCAAGGCACTGAAAGAAGCTGCTTAATCGACGTAGTCATTAAAAAACCGACCTTAGGGTCGGTTTTTTATTGCCTGCGATTTGGTGAATCCCGCACATAAAAAAGTGGGAGCGGGCTTGCTCGCGAATGCAATCTGTCAGCTGACATCTCTAGCGACTGACACGACCTCTTCGCGAGCAAGCCCGCTCCCACATTGTGGATTTGCGGTGTTATTGCTGGACGGGAACCCACGGCACGATCGGAATCGCCGTCACCGCATTCTGCGGGCTACCTTCGATCACGCGATCGCTGTAGACCAGGTACACCAGCGTATTGCGCTTCTTGTCGAGGAAACGCACTACCTGCATGGTTTTGAATACCAGCGACGTGCGCTCCTTGAATACCTCGTCGCCATCCTTCAACTCACCCTTGAACTTGATCGGGCCAACCTGACGACAGGCGATCGACGCCTCGGCACGATCCTCGGCCAGACCCAAACCACCCTTTACCCCACCCGTCTTGGCGCGGGACAGGTAGCAGGTCACGCCATCGACTTTCGGATCATCGAAAGCCTCGACCACAATCCGGTCATTCGGACCGACAAACTTGAATACCGTCGACACCTGACCGATTTCCTCGGCCGAGGCCAGCAGTGGCAACGCCATCAGCAGACCCAACAATCCTTTTGCCATACGCATCGCGCTTTTCCTCAGACCAGAATCAGGTTGTCACGGTGAACCAGTTCCGGCTCAGCCATGTAGCCCAGCACGCCGACAATCGCGTCCGACGACTGACCAATGATTTTTTGCGCCTCTAGAGCACTATAGTTGGCCAAACCACGGGCAATTTCACGACCGTCCGGCGCCACGCAAACCACCATCTCGCCGCGACGGAAACCGCCCTGAACCAGTTTCACGCCGACCGGCAGCAGACTCTTGTTGCCCTGCGACAATGCCGACACCGCACCTTCGTCGAGCACCAGCGTGCCGCGAGTCTGCAAATGCCCGGCCAGCCACTGCTTGCGCGCCGCCAGCATGCCGCGCTCAGGCGACAGCAGCGTACCGATGCGCTCGCCAGCCTTCAGGCGATCGAGCACTCGCTCCAGACGCCCACCGACGATGATCGTGTGCGCCCCGGAGCGCGCCGCCAGCCGCGCCGCACGCAGTTTGGTCTGCATGCCGCCACGTCCCAGCGCGCCACCAGTACCGCCCGCCACCGCATCAAGCGTCGGATCATCGGCGCGCGCTTCGTAAATCAGCTGCGCATCGGGGTTGTTGCGCGGATCGGCGTCGAACATGCCGTCGCGATCGGTGAGGATCACCAGCAGATCGGCCTCGACCAGATTGGCCACCAGCGCCGCCAGCGTATCGTTGTCGCCGAAACGGATCTCGTCGGTGACCACCGTGTCGTTTTCGTTGATCACCGGGATGACTTTCAGCTCGACCAGTGCGCGCAAGGTGCTGCGGGCGTTCAGGTAGCGCTTGCGGTCGGACAGGTCGTCGTGAGTCAGGAGAATCTGCGCGGTGTGCCGGCCATGCTCGGCGAAGCTCGATTCCCAGGCCTGCACCAAGCCCATCTGGCCGATTGCAGCAGCGGCCTGGAGCTCGTGCATCGCACTGGGTCGCGAGGTCCAGCCCAGGCGGCTCATGCCGGCAGCCACTGCGCCGGAGGACACCAGCACCAGCTCGACACCCGCCTCATGCAGGGCGACCATCTGCTCGACCCAGACACCCATTGCCTTGCGATCCAGCCCCTTGCCGTCCGCCGTCAGCAAAGCGCTGCCGATCTTCACGACCCAACGCTGCGCACCTGTCACTTTGCTCCGCATCATCTTCAACCTTAGCTTGAGGGCCGCGCGACCCAGCGCTGCCCGTGACGTTAATCGTGGCTATTGGTGACCAACGATCGATTTCCAGATACTAAAACGCCGCTCGATTGAGCGGCGCTTAAGTTTACTGCAACGAATCAGTCGCGCACGTAAATGATTTCCGGACCGTCTTCATCATCCACATCTTCTTCGTCCCAGTCATCGTCACCGATGTCATGGACCGACTTCACGCCGCTGCGACGCAGGGCACGCTTGTCATCCAGCGCCTGCAACTGCGCACGGGCTTCGTCTTCGATGCGCTGATCGAGATCAGCCAGTTCTTCCCTGTACGCAGGGTCGTTGGCCAGACGATCGGCACGATCTTCCAGATAACGCATGATGTCGCGCGTCAGGCGCTCGGTGCCTTCTTTGGCGATGGCCGAGATCACATAAACCGGACCTTCCCACTGCAGGCGATCAACGATTTCCTTGACGCGCTCTTCGTGCTCTTCCTCGAGGATCTGGTCACACTTGTTCAGCACCAGCCAGCGATCACGCTCGGCCAGCGACGGACTGAATTTGACCAGTTCGTTGACGATCACTTCAGCCGCGTCCGGTGCACTGGTGTCATCCAGCGGCGCCATGTCGACGAGGTGCAGTAACAGACGTGTACGCGCCAAGTGCTTGAGGAAGCGAATGCCCAGACCAGCACCGTCGGAAGCACCTTCGATCAGCCCCGGAATGTCGGCGATGACGAAGCTTTTCCAGCGATCAACGCTGACCACACCCAGGTTCGGCACCAGCGTGGTGAACGGGTAGTCGGCGACTTTCGGCTTGGCCGCCGACACCGAACGGATAAAGGTACTTTTACCGGCGTTCGGCAAGCCCAGCAGACCGACGTCAGCCAGCACTTTCATTTCCAGTTTCAGGTCGCGCTGCTCACCCGGCTTACCCGGAGTGGTCTGGCGCGGCGCACGGTTGGTACTGGATTTGAAACGGGTGTTGCCCAGACCGTGCCAACCGCCCTGCACCACCATCAGTTTCTGGCCGGCCTTGGTCAGGTCGCCAATCACTTCCTGGGTGGCCGAGTCGATCACGGTGGTACCGACCGGCACGCGCAGAATCAGGTCTTCACCTTTCTTGCCAGTGCAATCGGTGCTGCCGCCGTTGGAGCCACGCTCGGCATCGAAGTGCCGGGTGTAACGGTAGTCGACCAGGGTATTGAGGTTTTCGTCGGCCATCATGTAGATGGAACCGCCGTCACCGCCATCACCGCCGTTCGGGCCGCCGTTTTCAATGAATTTTTCCCGACGGAAACTCATGCAGCCATTGCCGCCGTCACCAGCTTTTACGCGGATCGATACTTCGTCTACAAACTTCATAACTCAACGCCTCTCGCCATACGGACGAGCCGAAAAACAATCAAGACATAAGACTCTTGCAAAAATGAGCGCAGCGACCCCAAACCACGACCTGCATCGCACGCCGACAGCCCATACAAACAGTTTTGCAAGAGACTCACCCCACAAACGAAAAAGCCCCGTCGCAAGACAGGGCTCTTCCAGCGATCTCGCGATTAAGCCGCGACAACGCTCACGTAACGACGACCGAAGGCGCCTTTTACTTCAAACTTGATCACGCCTTCGATTTTCGCGAAGAGAGTGTGATCTTTACCCATGCCAACGCCGTAGCCAGCGTGGAATTGGGTGCCGCGCTGACGCACGATGATGTTGCCGGCCTTGATGACCTGGCCGCCATACATCTTCACGCCAAGGCGTTTGGCTTCTGAGTCGCGACCGTTACGGGTACTACCACCAGCTTTTTTGTGTGCCATGAGTTCAATTCTCCTAGTGAGGAATTAGGCTGTAATTAAGCCTGAATACCGGTGATTTTGATCTCGGTGAACCACTGGCGGTGGCCCATACGCTTCATGTGGTGCTTACGGCGACGGAACTTGATGATACGGACTTTATCGTGACGACCTTGGGAGATCACTTCAGCCTTGACGGTTGCGCCAGCAACAACAGGTGCGCCGATGTTCACGTCGTCGCCATTGGCGACCAGCAGAACGCGGTCAAAAGTCACGGATTCGCCAGTAGCGACTTCCAGTTTTTCGATCTTCAGGTATTCACCTTCAGCGACCTTGTATTGCTTACCGCCGGTAACGATTACTGCGTACATGGTATTTCTCCGATAATCCTGCTCACCCAGCTCTTTATAAGAAGAGGTATTGGCTGGCATGGCTGCATGGGGCTGGAACGGCCCAAGTGCAATTGCGTAAGGCAGGTGCTGCCCAGGAAGTTCAGGGTGCGCGATTGTACGCAAGCCGCGAGAGTCACGCAAGTGGCCGTCCATCGCGCCTTGACAGGCCCCGGTGTGGGTCCTAGCATGCCGCGCAACCCTTCTGGAGCAACTGTCGCTGATGCAACCCCAAGCTTTCTACCGCGCGGTGGCGGACGATTTTAACGCCGTCGACGGCATCATCAAGAAGCAGCTGACTTCCCGAGTGCCGCTGGTATCGAAAATCGGCGATTACATCACCTCGGCCGGCGGCAAACGCCTGCGTCCGTTACTGGTGCTGCTGTGTGGCAAGGCCCTGGGGCGCGAAGGCGACGACATGCGTCTGCTGGCCGCCACCATCGAATTCCTGCACACCGCGACCCTGCTGCATGACGACGTGGTCGACATGTCCGGCATGCGCCGTGGCCGCTCCACCGCCAACGCCATGTGGGGCAACGCCCCGAGCGTGCTGGTCGGCGACTTCCTGTACTCGCGCTCGTTCGAAATGATGGTCGAGCTGGGTTCGATGCCGGTGATGAAGATCCTGTCCCAGGCCACGCGCATCATCGCCGAAGGCGAAGTGTTGCAGCTGTCCAAGGTACGCGACGCCAGCACCACCGAAGAAACCTACATGGAAGTCATCCGCGGCAAGACCGCGATGCTCTTCGAAGCCTCGACCCACAGCGCTGCCGCACTGGCCGGTGCCACCGCCGAACAGAGCGAAGCCCTGCGCACCTTCGGTGATCACCTGGGCGTGGCGTTCCAACTGGTCGACGACCTGCTGGACTATAAGGGCGACGCCGAGACCCTGGGCAAGAACGTCGGTGACGATCTGGCCGAAGGCAAGCCGACCCTGCCGCTGATCTACACCATGCGTGAAGGCACACCTGAGCAGGCTGCACTGGTCCGCCAGGCAATCCAGAAAGGCGGGATCGAAGACCTCGAAAGCATCCGCATCGCCGTGGAAGCCTCGGGTTCGCTGGAGTACACCGCGCAACTGGCCCGCGACTACGTGGCCCGTGCGATCAAATGCCTCGACGCGCTGCCAGCCAGCGAATACCGCGATGCACTGGTAGAGCTGAGCGAGTTTGCGGTCGCCCGCACGCACTGATCTGCCTTCTGTGGGAGCGGGCTTGCTCGCGAAAGCAACCTGTCATTCAACATTAATGTTTGATGACACACCGCATTCGCGAGCAAGCCCGCTCCCACAGTTGTTTCTGCGCCATGCCCTCCTGCGCGTAAAACCCTATACAATGTGCGACTTTTAGCGATCCCCTATCAAGGAGCCTTAGTGAGCACGTTGCCACCCTGCCCGAAATGCAATTCCGAATACACCTACGAAGACGGTGCCCAACTGATCTGCCCCGAGTGCGCCCACGAGTGGTCGGCCAATGGCGAAGCCGAAGTGGCGTCCGATGATGCCGTGAAGAAAGATTCGGTCGGCAACGTGCTGCAGGACGGCGACACCATCACCGTGATCAAGGACCTCAAGGTCAAGGGCACTTCGCTGGTGGTCAAGGTCGGCACCAAGGTCAAGAACATCCGCCTGTGCGACGGCGACCATGACATCGACTGCAAGATCGACGGCATCGGCCCGATGAAGCTCAAGTCCGAGTTCGTCAGAAAGGTCTGAGTCTGCTGCCAGCCATCCCGCGCCCGGCGTGGGATGGTGCGTCACCCTCCCCGTTTTCCCTTCCCGCATTCTCACGTAATAGCCAGACGCCAGCCGTTTTGACCTTACGCAATCTTTACCCGGAAAAAATCGCATTCCGCCAATAGGCACTTGCTATTTGACGAATAAGAATTATTCTCATTGAAACCTTTCAAGGAGATGAGACCCATGACTTATTTGATCGACGCCTGGCTGGATCGCCCACACCCATACCTCAGGATCCTGCATCGGGAAACCGGAGAAGTCTGTGCGGTACTGGAAGAAGAAGCCCTGCATGAGCTGCAGGATCAGGGTGATCTGGACGTCAGCAGCCTGAATTCCAGCGAACCGCTGGTGCTCAAGGAGCTGGTGCGCAATCTGTTCCTGTTCTGCTATGCCCGGGCGTTGCGCCCGACCAATGAGCTGCATCACAAGATCGAAATATGAAGCCCCAAAAAACTGTAGGAGTGGGGCGGGGGGGGGGGGGGGGGTTTTATGCCACAGGCTTTTGGCCCGCTAAAAAGCC
>NZ_JANLOG010000108.1:0-52163 GCF_025466205.1 Pseudomonas sp. 13B_3.2_Bac1 | reverse complement strand
CCCCCCCCCGGCGCCGCGCCCCCCCCCCCCCGCTCCCACATTTTGATCTGTGGAGGTCAATGCGGTTGGGTGTCGCCCGCTGCAGTATCGATGCTGACCACCACCGACATCCCCGGTCGCAGGCGTTCCTCTTCCTGCTGGCCCTCATCAATGGTGATCCGCACCGGCACTCGCTGGGCGATTTTCACGAAGTTGCCGGTGGCATTGTCTGCCTGCAACAACGCGAATTCAGAGCCTGTGGCCGGTGAGATGTGCTGCACATGGCCGGTGAATCTGCGGTGGTTCAGTGCATCGACGGTGAAGCGCACCGGCTGCCCGACCCGCACGTTGTCCATCTGGGTTTCCTTCATGTTGGCGATCACCCATTTCTGGTTCGGCACCAACGCCATCAACTGCGCCCCGGAGTTGACGTAAGCGCCCAGGCGCACGCCGATCTGCCCGAGCTGGCCGTCACGCGGGGCGACGATGCGGGTGTTCGACAAATCGATTCGCGCCAGTTGCACCGCCGCTTCAGCGCTGGCAACTGCCGCTTCCAGCGAGCCGCGATTGACGATCACCGTTTGCAGATCCTGCCGGGCGATTTCCAGATTGGCCTTGGCCTGCGCCACCGCCGCTATGCCCTGCGCGTTGGCCGCCAGGGCCACGTCCATTTCGCGCTTGGACACCGAACCGTCGCTCACCAGCTCCTTGTTACGGCGCAGATCCGCCTCGCTTTTGCGCAACTGCGCTTCGCTGTCGGCCACCACGGCCTGCCGCAGCTTGATCGTCGCTTCGGCGCTGTTGCGTTGCTGCACCACATTGGCCAGCGAGGCTTTCTGCACTGCCAGTTGCGCCAGTGCCTGGTCGAGGTGCTGCTGATAAATCCGGTCGTCCAGGCGCACCAGCAAATCGCCGGCCTTCACGTACTGGAAGTCCTGCACCGGCACTTCAAACACGTAACCGCTGAGTTGCGGGCCGATGATCGTCACTTGGCCGCGCACCAAAGCGTTTTCGGTGGTCTCGACCGCGCTGCTGAACGGCGGCAACTGCCAGGCGTACAGCACGATCAGCACGCCGACGATGGCAATCGCGGCAAAGCCCAGCGACGAGATGACCCGCACCCGCAACGAGCGTGGCTCGGTGTTCGGCGAGGACGGCGGCGCCACGCCTTCCGGGGTGGCGGCGATGGCATTGGTGGTTGTGGTGGTCGGTTCGGTCATGAATTGGAGGCACCGCTAGGAGGTACGGAAGGCGCTGGGTCGACGGCTTTGGTGGTGCTCATCAGCCACAGCGCACGAATGGACAGCCAGATCATGGTCAGCACCGCAATCACGGCGATCAGCATGAACACATCGTTATAGGCCAGTACATTGGCTTCGCGGGTCGCCGCGTTGGACAGACTACGAATCCCGGCCAGATTGCGCAGGCTCGGGTCGGCCAGCAAGGAGCCATAGGCCGAACCGCCGCTCTGCACGCGGGCAGCCACCAGCGGATCGGACAACGTCAGGTGCTCGACCAGATGACTGGAGTGGAATTTCTCGCGCACGATCTGGAACGTGCCCAACAACGCCGCGCCGAGCAAGCCGCCGAGGTTGTTGCAGATCCCGAACAACACCGAAAAACTCACCAGGTTGCGCGGGTTGGTCAGCACGTTGCGCGTGCCGAAAACCATGGTCGGGCCAAGGAAAAACGTGCTGCCGAAGGCCAGCAGGAACTGACTGAAATACAGGTTCGCCGGGCGGGTCAGGTTATTGGAAAAACTGTCCATCACCGAACCGGTCGCCATCAGCGCCAGCGAGATGATCAGCGGCATCAGCAGGTGCTTGGGATCGATGGTCAGCGCGCTGGTCGCCAGCCCGGCAACGCTGCCGATCAGCATCACCACGTACAGGCTGTGCAACTGCTCATAACCCATGTTGAGGTTCTGCATGAAACCGACGGCGCCGGTGGACTGCTCCGAGGTCACCATGCGAATCAGGGTCACCGCCAGCGCCAGGCGGATCATCGTGCCACTGCCGAGCCAACGGGTCATCAGCATCGGGTTGCTGCGATTGTGCTCGATCGCCAGGCCCGCGAGGATCAGGGCAATCGAGGCCGCCAGCGCATAACCGATCCAGTTGGCCTCCAGCCACCAATCGATCCGCCCCAGCGACAACACCGCGCAAAGCAGTGCCACGCCGCTGGCGAGAATCGCGAAGGTGAGAAAATCCAGCGGTTCGAAGGTCTTGAAGCGGTCACCGGGCGGCAACTTGAGCAACAGCACGCAGCCCAGCGACAGCAAAGCCATGCCCAATTCGAACAGGTACAAGCCGCGCCATTCGGCAATCTGCAGCAAGTCCTCGGAGAACAAGCGCGCCAGCGGCAAAGCCAGTTGCGAGGCGCCGAGCCCGAGCACCAACGCCTTCAGCCGCCACTTGGCCGGAAACGCCTGGATCATGTAATACAGACCCAGCGAACTCAGTGCCGCACCGACCATCCCGTGCGCCGCACGCACCGCGATGGCCGAGCTCAAGTCGTTGACGAACAGGTGGCCGAAGGTCACCAGCGCATACAGCACCAGAAACACTTCAGTGAATGCACGCAGGCCGAACTGCTGACGAAACTTCACCAGCAGCAGGTTCATCGACACGTTGGTCATCACGTAGGCGGCCGGCAGCCAGGCCATCTCCGCCGTAGTCGCGCCCAGCGCGCCTTGCAGGTAAGGCAGGTTGGCGACCACCAGCGAGTTGCCCAGACCACCGGTCACCGCCACCAGCAACCCGACCAGCGCATAGGCCAGGCGCTTGGGGTTGGAGTGCAGCGGCGTCGAGGGGGAACCGGGCAGACTGGGCTTCTCGTGTGGCTGCCAGTTGCGCGGGGCGTATCGATCCATTGAAAGGCCTTGTTTGGGGATGTCTGAGTTTGCCGCAATCAACGACAAAACACACATCCCCTGTAGGAGTGAGCCTGCTCGCGATAGCGCAGTGTCAGTCAGCATCAATGTTGAATACTAAACCGCGATCGCGAGCAGGCTCACTCCTACAGGGTCAAATGTCGGGCCGGGAGTTTTGTGTCAGGCGCGCAGCATCATGTAAGCCGCGACCACCAGGCACACACTGGCAAAGCCCACCTGCAACGCCCGCGCCGGAACCCGGGCGCAGAGTTTGCGGCCGATGATCATGCCGACAATACTGGCGATGATGAACGCCACGCCAAGGCTGTCGATGCGCACTCCGGCATGAAACGCGCCGATCACCCCGATCGCCGAAATCAGGCTGATCACCATTAACGACGTCGCAACGATGCCGCGCATCTGCACGTCGGTCAGTTGCTTGAACGCCGGGACGATCAGGAAGCCACCGCCGACGCCGAGCAGTCCCGACACCACGCCCGTGACCGCGCCCAATGCCGCCAGTGTCGCGGTGCATTTGGCGGTCCAGTCGAAACGCCCGGTCTCTTCATTCAGCATGCAGTTTTTCTGGCCCCAGCTCGCGTGGCCGTGATCGCTCAGCCCTTCGTGCTGACGCTCACGGCGCAGCATGCGCCAAGCGACCATGACCATCAGCAGGCTGAAGAGGATCATCAGAATCTTCTCAGGCAACTGGTGCGCGAAATAAATCCCCACCGGCGAAAACACCGCACCGAGCGCCGCAATCAGCAGCGCTGCGCGATAGCGCACCAGCCCATGGCGCAAGCCATCAATCGCCCCGACCGCCGCCGCACTGCCGACCGCAAACAATGCGACCGGCGCCGCTTGCGTCATCGTCCAGCCAAGGCCCAGCACCAGCGCCGGCACCGCGAGAATCCCGCCGCCCGCCCCGGTGAGCCCGAGAATCAACCCCATCAACACGCCAAACAGACTTGCCAGCAACATAGGATTTACTCAGTCAACCTTGGACAGACCGGTCAGCCACTCGCGGCCCTTGAGCATGCCGTTCCAGTAGAACCACGGCAGCAGCGTCGCCTTGAGAAACCACGCCGAGCGGCGCGGTACGGTCGCATCGAGCGCGAAGGTCGGCAGCAACTTCCCGCCGTAGCCGAACTCGGCGAGGATCACCTTGCCCTTCTCCACCGTCAGCGGGCAGGAACCGTAGCCGTCGTACTTCAGCGGCATAGGCTTTTGCTTGCGCAGCGCCAAGAGGTTTTCCGCGACCACCACAACCTGCTTGCGCACGGCCGCCGCGGTTTTCGCGTTGCTGGTGCCGCAGATGTCGCCAATGGCGAACACTTCCGGGTAACGCAGATGCTGCAGGCTGTGCGGGTTCACTTCGCACCAGCCGCCAGCGTCGGCCAACAAGCTCTGAGCGATGAAATCCGGCGAGACCTGCGGCGGCACGACATGCAGCAGATCGAAGCTTTTCGCCTGTGTGGTGACGTTGCCGTCAGCGTCCTTGATCTCGAACCACGCGGTTTTCGCCGGGCCGTCGACCTTGACCAGATTGCTGTTGAAGGCCAGTTGCGCGTTGTACTTTTCGATGTACTTCATCAGTGGCGGCACGAAGGTCGCGACACCGAACAGCGCCGCGCCGGCCAGGTTGAATTCGACGTCAATGTTGTTCAGCACGCCGGTTTTGCGCCAGTGATCGCACGACAGGTACAACGCCTTCTGCGGTGCCCCGGCGCATTTGATCGGCATAGCCGGCTGGGTGAACAGTGCTTTACCGCCGCGCAGTTTCTGCACCTGATCCCAGGTGTACTGCGAATGCTGATAGCTGTAGTTGGACGTCACGCCGTGCTGGCCGAGGCTTTCCTGCAAGCCTTCGATCTTCTCCCAGGCCAGACGCAAGCCGGGACAGACGATCAGGTTCTGGTAGCTGACGCGGCGTTGATCGTTGAGGGTGAGTTGACGTGTGTCGGGATCAACCGCAGTCACCGCCGCTTGAATCCAGGTGGCCTGACGCGGCATCACCTGGCCCATCGGTCGTGCGGTGTCCTTGACGTCATAGGCGCCACCGCCGACCAGCGTCCACGCCGGTTGATAGTAATGCTGGGCGCTTGGCTCGATCACGGTAATTTTCAGAGTGGGATCACGCTTGAGCAGACTGGCGACGAAGCCGATGCCGGCGGTGCCGCCGCCGATGACCACGATATCGGCACTGATGGATGGGCCCCAGTGTTGATCGTTCATTGCTTGTTCCTTATTGCTGCACGCAAGGATTTCTTGGCCTTCACATAAAACCAATGTGGGAGCGGGCTTGCTCGCGAAAACGGTAGATCATTCAACATTAATGTCGACTGATACGACGCCTTCGCGAGCAAGCCCGCTCCCACAGGGGATGGAGGTGTTAGCTGACATTTATGGATGACCCCAGCTCTTGAGCACCGCCCCGCAATACAGCCCGGAGAGGGTTTTCATCACCTGAATCACTTCAGGACTGGCCAGACCGTAAAAGATGTATTTGCCTTCGCGACGAGTCGCCACCAGGCCTTCATCGCGCAGGATGCCCAGTTGCTGGGACAGCGTCGGTTGGCGCACGCCGGTCATTTTTTCCAGCTCGCCGACGTTGCGCTCGCCCTGAGTCAACTGGCACAGGATCAACAGGCGATCCTCATTGGCCAGCGCCTTGAGCAGCGCACAGGCCTTGGAGGCGGACGCCCGCAATTGGGCGACTTCACATTCGGTCAGACTGGATTGCATTTGCACGATGCCTTCAACGTCACTTAAGCTGCGAACATTATGTTTTTAGATAAAGTGTTGCAACCCATTTCCCTTGTTCAGGTTGGTGTCCATGCCCGCGCAGATTGAAGCTTTCCTCGACCCCGCCTCCTCGACCTACAGCTATGTGGTCTATGAAGCCGATGGCGGGCAGTGTGCAATCGTCGATCCGGTACTCGATTACGACGGCGCCGCCGGGCGCACCTGCACGGTGCAGGCCGACAAAATCATCGCTTTCGTCCGTGAACACCGCTTGCAGGTGCAATGGCTGCTGGAAACCCACGCCCACGCCGATCACCTGTCCGCCGCGCCGTACCTGCGCCGCGAACTCGGCGGCAGGATCGCGATCGGCCAGTCGATCAGCAAAGTGCAGAACGTGTTCAAGGCGCTATTCAATCTGGAACCGGAATTCTGCGTCGACGGCTCGCAGTTCGATCACCTGTTTGCGCCGAACGAGTCGTTCATGATCGGCAACCTCAAGGCCACCGCCCTGCACGTCCCCGGCCACACCCCGGCGGACATGGCCTACCTGATCGATGGCGAACAGATTCTGGTCGGCGACACGCTGTTCATGCCTGACGTCGGCACCGCCCGCTGCGACTTCCCCGGCGGCAACGCGCATCAACTGTTCAATTCGATCCACAAACTGCTGGCCTTCCCCGCCAGCGTCAAACTCTACGTCTGCCACGACTACCCGCCCGAAGGCCGCGCCGTGCAATGCCAGACCACCGTCGGTGAGCAGCGCAGGAGCAATATTCATGTGCATGACGGAATCGATGAGGCGGCGTTTGTCGAGATGCGTACCAAACGCGATGCCGGGCTAGGCATGCCGACACTGTTGCTGCCGGCGATTCAGGTGAATGTACGGGCGGGGAATTTTCCGGCGGCCGAGGACAATGGTGTGGTTTACCTGAAGATTCCGATCAATTCCCTATAGGAAAAAATCCCTCGCACGGCTACAGGATTATTTTTCCTACGAACGCTGGCGATAGCGATGAACTGGTGAAAATCCTGCCAGCGATCAAACTCCATTGGGCAAACATTCAATGGAGCTTTTCGCAATATGGATATTCGTCGCAATCACCGAGACATGACCCCGCAACAGAAATCCGCGTTCATCAACGCCATCCTGATCCTGAAAAACAACGTCGACAGCGTGCTGCGACCCGGCGAGCAAAGCCGTTACGATGATTTTGTCCAGATCCACAAACATTCGATGGGGCTCGGCAATCCGCTCATTCCCAATCCGCATCAAAGTCCCCTGTTCTATCCGTGGCATCGAATCCTGCTCCGTCAGTTCGAGCGGGCTCTGCAGCTCGCCGCCAATGATCCGGGCATCACCCTGCCTTACTGGAACTGGCAACTGACCGGGGCCGACAACCCTTTCACCTCGAATTTCATGGGTTCAAACGGCGACGGCCTGCAAGAACAGCGCGTCACCAGTGGCCCGTTTTCCAATGAGCAGTCCCAATTTGTTGTAAAGGTCTGGGACGAAGGCACGGGTAACCCCGGCATTCTCCGCAACCTTGGAGCATCCGGCGCGCTGCCCACGCCGCTGCAGGTCATCGCCACGCTCAACAGGACGCCTTACTGGCTGGAACAAAATGGCTGGGAGAACGTCTCGGAAAGCGAACTGCACAATCCGGTACATGCCTGGATAGGTGGCAGCATGGCGCAAGCTACCTCTCCCAACGACCCGATATTCTTCCTGCACCACTGTTATCTCGACCTGTTGTGGGAGCGCTGGAAACATCAACATCCCACCACACCGGGGTTTACCAGCGCGGCTGGCTTGCCGGACATGAGCGACACGCTGCTGGTTTTCCACCCAGTCAATGAACCGCCGCCCTGGGCAGAAACCTATACCGTTCAACAAACCCTCTACACCAGTGAACTCGACTACCGTTACGACGAGATATGACGCTCAACTGCCCAACGTCAACCCATTCGCCGGCAACGGCAGTGCCGTCTTGTAGCGCACCTGCTTGAGCGCAAAGCTTGAGCGGATGTTCGCCACCCCCGGCACCTTGGTCAGAAAGTCCATCATGAACCGCTCCAGCGACTGAATGGTCGGCACCAGCACCCGGATCAGATAGTCCGGGTCGCCGGCCATCAGGTAACACTCCATGACCTCGGGGCGGTCGGAGATCGCCTCTTCGAAATGCTGCAACGCTTCCTCGACCTGTTTCTCCAGGCTCACATGAATGAACACGTTCACGTGCAGGCCCAGCAGATCGGCATCCAGCAGCGTCACCTGCTCGCGAATCAGGCCTAATTCTTCCATCGCCTTGACCCGGTTGAAACACGGTGTTGGCGACAGATTCACCGAGCGCGCGAGGTCGGCGTTGGTGATGCGCGCGTTCTCCTGAAGGCTGTTGAGAATGCCGATGTCGGTACGGTCCAGTTTGCGCATGAGACAAAACCACCTGTTTTTTATGTTTATGCAGAATTTCTATCTGCAAATCGTCTCCAGCGCAACGAAACAGAGAGAAATATTCTTCTTGGCCGGGCCTATGATTGTTGTAGGACAAGATTTCTTTCACCCAAGAATGATTGCCAGCTCACTACAAGAAATTCACAAGATCGAGCGTAGAAGCCATGACCCAAGCGTATGAACCGCTGCGTCTGCACGTCCCTGAACCCTCGGGCCGCCCAGGCTGCAAAACCGACTTCTCCTACCTGCATCTGACCGATGCCGGCACGGTGCGCAAACCTTCCATTGATGTAGAACCCGCCGACACCGCCGACCTGGCGCGTGGGCTGATTCGTGTGCTCGACGATCAGGGCAACGCCCTCGGCCCCTGGGCTGAAAACGTGCCGGTCGAGATCCTGCGCAAGGGCATGCGCGCCATGCTCAAGACGCGGATTTACGACAACCGCATGGTGGTCGCCCAGCGGCAGAAAAAAATGTCGTTCTACATGCAGAGCCTCGGCGAGGAAGCCATCGGCAGCGCCCAGGCCCTGGCCTTGAACATCGACGACATGTGCTTCCCGACCTACCGTCAGCAAAGCATTCTGATGGCCCGCGAAGTGCCGCTGGTCGACCTGATCTGCCAACTGCTGTCCAACGAGCGTGATCCGCTCAAGGGCCGGCAGTTGCCGATCATGTACTCGGTCAAGGACGCCGGTTTCTTCACCATCTCCGGCAACCTCGCGACCCAATTCATTCAGGCCGTCGGCTGGGGCATGGCTTCGGCGATCAAAGGCGATACCAAAATCGCCTCGGCGTGGATCGGTGACGGCGCCACCGCCGAATCGGACTTCCACACCGCCCTCACCTTCGCTCACGTTTACCGCGCGCCAGTGATCCTCAACGTGGTCAACAACCAGTGGGCGATCTCGACCTTCCAGGCCATCGCCGGCGGTGAAGCCACCACTTTCGCCGGACGCGGCGTCGGTTGCGGCATCGCCTCGCTGCGGGTCGACGGCAACGACTTTTACGCGGTCTACGCCGCTTCCGCCTGGGCTGCCGAGCGCGCCCGACGCAACCTCGGTCCGACCATGATCGAATGGGTCACCTACCGCGCCGGCCCGCACTCGACCTCCGACGATCCGTCGAAATACCGTCCTGCCGATGACTGGAGCCACTTCCCGCTGGGCGACCCGATTGCCCGCCTGAAGCAGCACCTGATCAAGGTCGGCCACTGGTCGGAAGAAGAGCACGCCGCCGTCAGCGCCGAACTCGAAGCCGAAGTGATTGCCGCGCAGAAACAGGCCGAACAGTACGGCACCCTCGCCGGCGGGCAGATTCCAAGCGCCGCGACCATGTTCGAAGACGTCTACAAAGAGATGCCGGAGCACTTGAAGCGCCAGCGTCAGCAGTTGGGGATCTGACATGAACGATCACAACAACAATATTCAGTTGGAAACCGCCATGACCACGACCACCATGACCATGATCCAGGCCCTGCGCTCGGCCATGGATGTGATGCTTGAGCGTGACGACAATGTGGTGGTGTTCGGTCAGGACGTCGGCTACTTCGGCGGCGTGTTCCGTTGCACCGAAGGCCTGCAGACCAAGTACGGCACCTCGCGGGTGTTCGACGCGCCAATCTCCGAAAGCGGCATCGTCGGCGTGGCCGTGGGCATGGGTGCCTATGGCCTGCGTCCGGTCGCCGAGATTCAGTTCGCCGACTACGTCTACCCGGCTTCCGACCAGATCATTTCCGAAGCGGCGCGTCTGCGTTATCGCTCGGCCGGCGAGTTCACCGCGCCGATGACCCTGCGCATGCCCTGCGGCGGCGGGATCTACGGCGGCCAGACCCACAGCCAGAGCATTGAGGCGATGTTCACTCAGGTCTGCGGTCTGCGCACCGTCATGCCATCCAATCCGTATGACGCCAAAGGCCTGCTGATCGCCTCCATCGAAAACGATGACCCGGTGATCTTCCTTGAGCCGAAACGCCTTTACAACGGCCCGTTCGACGGCCACCACGACCGTCCGGTAACCCCGTGGTCGAAACACCCGCAGGCCCAGGTGCCGGACGGGTACTACACCGTGCCGCTGGACGTTGCCGCAATCACCCGTCCGGGCAAGGACGTGACCGTGCTGACCTACGGCACCACCGTGTACGTCTCGCAAGTCGCCGCTGAAGAATCCGGTGTTGACGCCGAAGTCATCGACCTGCGCAGCCTGTGGCCGCTGGACCTGGAAACCATCGTCAAGTCGGTGAAGAAAACCGGTCGCTGCGTGGTGGTCCACGAAGCCACCCGTACCTGCGGTTTCGGCGCCGAACTGGTGTCGCTGGTGCAAGAGCATTGCTTCCATCACCTGGAAGCGCCAATCGAACGCGTCACCGGTTGGGACACCCCCTACCCGCACGCGCAAGAGTGGGCGTATTTCCCAGGGCCGTCCCGAGTGGGCGCGGCGTTGAAACGGGTCATGGAGGTCTGAATGGGCACGCACGTTATCAAGATGCCGGACATCGGCGAAGGCATCGCAGAAGTAGAACTGTCGCAGTGGCACGTCAAGGTCGGCGACCTGGTGGTTGAAGATCAGGTGCTGGCGGATGTGATGACCGACAAGGCGATGGTCGATATTCCATCGCCGGTACACGGCAAGGTGATTGCGCTCGGCGGTCAGCCGGGTGAAGTGATGGCGGTCGGCAGTGTGCTGATCAGCATCGAAGTAGAAGGTGCCGGCAACTTGAAAGAGTCCGCCGCGCCAGCACCTGTTGCCGCGAAAGAGCCCCCTGTTGCAGCGAAAGTTGAAGCGGTAGTCGAGAGCAAACCTGCTGCCGCTGCTGCACCGCGCTCCGCACCGGTTTGTCAGGGCCCGATGGTTGCCCGTGAAGCCGATGAACGTCCGCTGGCCTCGCCGGCCGTGCGCAAACATGCGCTGGATCTGGGCATTCAATTACGTCTGGTACGCGGCACCGGCCCGGCCGGTCGCGTGCTGCACGAAGACCTCGACGCTTATCTGGCCCAGGGTCAAACGAACGCTTCGGCGCCGGCAGCTGCCGCGTACGCCCAGCGTCACGATGAGGAGCAGATTCCGGTAATCGGCATGCGCCGCAAGATCGCCCAGCGTATGCAGGACGCCACGCAGCGTGCCGCGCATTTCAGCTACGTCGAGGAAATCGACGTCACCGCGATTGAAGAACTGCGCGCGCACCTCAATGAAAAACACGGCGCCAGCCGTGGCAAGTTGACCCTGCTGCCGTTCCTCGTCCGCGCACTGGTCGTGGCCCTGCGCGACTTCCCGCAGATGAACGCGCGTTACGACGACGAAGCCCAGGTGATTACCCGCCTCGGCGCGGTGCATGTCGGCGTCGCCACACAAAGCGATGTTGGCCTGATGGTACCGGTGGTGCGTCACGCCGAAGCGCGAAGCCTGTGGGACAGCGCCGCCGAGATCTCGCGTCTGGCTAACGCCGCACGCAATGGCAAGGCCAGCCGCGACGAACTGTCCGGCTCGACCATCACCCTGACCAGCCTCGGAGCTCTGGGCGGCATCGTCAGCACGCCAGTGCTGAACCTGCCGGAAGTGGCGATCGTCGGCGTAAACAAAATCGTCGAACGCCCAATGGTCGTCAAAGGCCAGGTGGTGATCCGCAAGATGATGAACCTCTCCAGCTCCTTCGATCACCGCGTGGTCGACGGCATGGACGCGGCGCTCTTCATCCAGGCCATCCGTGGTCTGCTCGAACAACCCGCGACTCTGTTTGTGGAGTGATGCCATGCAAACCTTGAACACCACGCTGCTGATCATCGGCGGTGGTCCCGGCGGTTACGTCACGGCAATACGCGCCGGACAACTGGGCATTTCGACGATTCTGGTCGAAGGCCAATCGCTGGGCGGCACTTGCCTGAACATCGGCTGCATTCCATCGAAAGCGTTGATTCACGTGGCCGAGCAGTTCCACCAGACCCGCCATCACAGCGAACATTCGGCGCTGGGGATCAGCGTCTCGGCACCAACCCTCGACATCAGCAAGAGCGTCGAGTGGAAGGACGGCATCGTTGATCGCCTGACCACCGGCGTCGCCGCGTTGCTGAAAAAGAACAAGGTTCAGGTCATCCATGGCTGGGCCAAGGTGGTTGACGGCAAAACCGTCGAGGTCGGCGACACGCGCATCCAGTGTGAGCATCTGGTGCTGGCCACCGGTTCGACCAGCGTCAACCTGCCGATCCTGCCGATCGGCGGGCCGATCATTTCCTCCACCGAAGCACTGGCGCCGAAGTCCGTGCCAAAACGCCTGGTGGTGGTGGGCGGCGGTTATATCGGTCTGGAGCTGGGCATTGCTTACCGCAAGCTCGGCGCCGAGGTCAGTGTGGTCGAGGCGCAGGATCGTATCCTGCCGGCCTACGACGCCGAACTGACCCAGCCAGTACACGAAGCACTGAAGCAACTGGGCGTGAAGCTTTATCTCAAGCACAGCGTGCTGGGTTTCGACGGCACCTTGCAGGTGCGTGAGCCGAACGGCGACATCCTGAATCTGGAAACCGATCAGGTGCTGGTGGCGGTGGGGCGCAAACCCAATACGCAGGGCTGGAACCTTGAAGCGCTGAACCTGGACATGAACGGCTCGGCGATCAAGGTCGACAGCCGCTGCCAGACCAGCATGCGCAACGTCTACGCCATCGGCGACCTGAGCGGCGAACCGATGCTCGCGCACCGCGCCATGGCTCAGGGTGAAATGGTCGCCGAGCTGATCAGCGGCAAGCACCGCGAATTCAACCCGACCGCCATCGCCGCCGTGTGCTTCACCGACCCGGAACTGGTGGTGGTCGGCCAGACCCCGGACGAGGCCAAGGCTGCGGGGCTGGACTGCATCGTCTCAAGCTTCCCGTTCGCCGCCAATGGCCGGGCGATGACCCTGGAATCGAAAAGCGGCTTCGTGCGCGTGGTCGCGCGTCGCGACAATCATGTGATTGTCGGCTGGCAGGCGGTCGGGGTTGGCGTATCAGAGTTGTCGACCGCGTTCGCGCAAAGCCTGGAAATGGGCGCGCGGCTGGAAGACATCGGCGGCACCATTCATGCGCATCCAACCTTGGGTGAAGCGGTGCAGGAAGCAGCGCTGCGTGCTTTGGGGCATGCGTTGCACCTGTAAACGCTGAACCCCTGTGGCGAGGGAGCTTGCTCCCGCTGGGCTGCGAAGCGGCCCCAAACCCAGTCACCCCTGTGCACCTGAAGCACCGCGGTGTCCGGTTTTACCAGTGCTGCGCACTGGAGCGGGAGCAAGCTCCCTCGCCACAAAAGAGGTGAAACATGCAGGAATGAAGGGGGTTTAGTAAGCAAGCTACTATTTTTGCCATCCCTCCATCGTCCGGGCTGCGAAACCGCTCAAGAATGAAGTATTGTTGTGCCCATCCAAAAAAACGTCAGAAGCCTTGAACCGTTTCGACGGTTGTTCAGTGATAGAGGGTGTCATGGGTAACGAAAGCATCAATTGGGACAAGCTGGGTTTTGACTACATCAAGACCGACAAACGCTATCTGTCGTACTTTCGCAATGGCGAGTGGGACAAAGGCACCCTGACCGAAGACAACGTGCTGCACATCAGCGAAGGCTCGACTGCCCTTCACTATGGCCAGCAGTGCTTCGAAGGTCTGAAGGCTTATCGTTGCAAGGACGGCTCGATCAACCTGTTCCGTCCCGACCAGAACGCCGCTCGCATGCAACGCAGCTGCGCTCGCCTGCTGATGCCGCACGTGTCGACCGAGCAGTTCATCGAAGCGTGCAAGGAAGTGGTTCGCGCCAACGAGCGCTTCATCCCGCCATACGGCACCGGCGGCGCGCTGTACCTGCGTCCGTTCGTGATCGGTGTGGGTGACAACATCGGTGTGCGTACCGCGCCGGAGTTCATCTTCTCGGTGTTCGCGATTCCGGTCGGCGCCTACTTCAAGGGCGGCCTGACGCCGCACAACTTCCAGATTTCCAGCTTCGACCGCGCCGCCCCACAAGGCACCGGTGCGGCCAAGGTCGGTGGCAACTACGCCGCCAGCCTGATGCCGGGCTCCCAAGCCAAGAAAGCGCACTTCGCTGACGCCATCTACCTGGATCCGCTGACCCACAAGAAGATCGAGGAAGTCGGTTCCGCCAACTTCTTCGGGATCACCCACGACAACAAGTTCATCACTCCGAACTCGCCATCCGTGCTGCCGGGCATCACCCGCCTGTCGCTGATCGAACTGGCGAAAACCCGTCTGGGCCTGGAAGTGGTGGAAGGCGACGTGCTGATCGACAAGCTGTCGGACTTCAAGGAGGCCGGTGCTTGCGGTACCGCTGCGGTGATCACGCCGATCGGCGGGATCAGCTACAACGACCACCTGCACGTGTTCCACAGCGAAACCGAAGTCGGCCCGGTCACCCAGAAGCTCTACAAAGAGCTGACTGGCGTGCAGACCGGCGACATCGAAGCGCCTGCGGGCTGGATCGTCAAGGTTTGATCTGACGGCCGCTGATGCACAAAAGCCCCCCATCAAGTGATTGATGGGGGGCTTTTTCGTAGTGATGATAAAGATCAAAAGATCGCAGCCTTCGGCAGCTCCTACAGATGGAATGCGATACCCATGTAGGAGCTGCCGAAGGCTGCGATCTTTTGATTTTCTATTTCAACGCAATTCGCTTGCCGGCTCGCGCGGCAATCCCGCTAGCCTGTCCGTTCTGCTGCTTGCCCGTGCGCGCCTGGGTAATCAGCCCGGGAATCAACTCCCCTTCCGGCAGATTCTTCCAGAACCGTACCGGCAAGTGTCCCTGCATGACTTTCTCGTTCAAGCGCGCCGGGTTGAAGATGTGGCTGTAATAGGTCAGCCACAACTCGCCGTGCGGGTCATCAATGTTCTGCGCCAGTTGCTGCCATTCCACCGGGCATTGGCGCTGATGGAGTAGTTGTTCGCCGTCGTAATACACGCCATCGCGCGGCGTGGCGATCAACCAGCGATGCCGGCCCATGCGCCCGATGAAATGTTCGCTGGCGCTGTGCAGGATGTCGTGGGCCGGTTCGTGCCACGCCACATATTGCGGGCCTGGCTGATCCTGCGGGCGTTCGATGAAACGCACGAACGCATGCAAATGGTGGGCTTCGCGCTGCACTTGCTTGATCCGCCGCTGCAGCTCGCTGCCGAGTTTGTCGCCAGCCATCATCGCCGTGCGATCACCATGGCTGACTCGCCACAGCACTTCATACAACAGACTCCAGCGCTGGTCGCCCCGGTAGCGTGCAGCTTGTTCCAGGGTGTCGAGCAATGCACGGGGGATGCGTGCCTGAAACGGCCCCTGCCCCTCCGGGACATGTACGTCACTGGCAAACAGATCGCTCACCCCTTCCGACGCCCAACTCACCAGACTCGGGTCGACTTCATGGCTGAGCAGCCAGCGCGCCTGCTGGCGCCAGGTGTCGAACAGGTCGTCGCAATCGAGATTGATCATCCCCACAACCCCATCTGCTGTGGCTGCGGCCGGTCGCGCAATTGCTGGTAGAGCATCTGGCTGGTGACTTCGGCCTGTTGTGGGTGGTAGTCGCTGGTGATGATGAACGGCTTGGCTTTGGCCAACACACAGCGCATGCGCGCCACGTCCTCATAGCGGATGCGCCGTTGCTGGCGCAATTGCACCAAACGCTCGGTGGTGCGCAGGCCGATGCCGGGAATGCGCGCGATCAGCGCCGGTTCGGCGCGATTCAGATCCAGCGGAAACACTTCGCGATTCTGCAGTGCCCAGGCCAGCTTCGGATCGATATCCAGCGCCAGATTACCAGGGCCTTTGAGCAGCTCATCGGCGCTGTAGCCGTAACTGCGCAAAAGGAAGTCGGCCTGATACAAACGGTGCTCGCGCATCAGCGGTGGCGCGGCCAATGGCACGCTTTTCGGGCTGTCGGGAATCGGGCTGAATGCCGAATAGTAAACCCGGCGCAGGCGGAAATTGCCGTACAAGGCCTGGGCGCCATGCAGGATCGTGCTGTCGTCGGTGTCATCGGCGCCGACGATCATCTGCGTGCTCTGCCCGGCCGGGGCAAATTTCGCCGAGCGTGGCTCGTTGAGCACGGTCTGCTCGCCGGTGTAGATGGTGTGCATCGCCTGCTTGATCGAGCCGATGTGTTTCTCCGGGGCCAGGGTTTGCAGGCTGGCATCGGTAGGCAGTTCGATATTGACGCTGAGGCGATCGGCGTACCGTCCGGCCTCCTCGATCAATGCCGGATCGGCCTCGGGAATGGTCTTGAGGTGAATGTAGCCGCGAAACTCATGCTCTTCGCGCAGCAGCTTCGCCACACGCACCAGTTGCTCCATGGTGTAGTCCGCCGAGCGGATGATCCCGGAGCTGAGAAACAGTCCGCTGACGCAGTTGCGTCGGTAGAAATCCATGGTCAACGTCACCACTTCCTCGGGGGTGAAGCGTGCACGCGGTACATCGCTGGAGCGGCGGTTGACGCAATACTGGCAGTCGTAGAGGCAGAAGTTGGTCAGGAGGATTTTCAGCAACGATACGCAACGGCCGTCCGGCGTATAGCTGTGGCAGATGCCCATGCCGTCGGTCGAGCCCAACCCGCTCTTGCCCTCGGAGCTGCGCTTGGGCGCACCGCTGCTGGCGCAGGAGGCGTCGTACTTGGCGGCGTCGGCGAGAATGCTGAGCTTGTCGATGATTTGCATGGCGCGGGCTCTTTACTGTGTGGATATACAGTATAGGTCCAAGCTCGGGGTTACAAGGTGGTAGAAGCGCACCTCGTCGGGCAGAAGCTTAAGATCAAAGGATCGCAGCCTGCGGCAGCTCCTACAGGGATTGGGCAGGGTCGAGAATTATCGGGTGTACGCGATTACTGTAGGAGCTGCCGCAGGCTGCGATCTTTTGATCTTCGCGTCTAAAGGCAACTCAAGACCAAACCGCTTACCCATTTCCTTTCGCCCCGCCACGGTGAGCGCCAGCGCCCGACTGTCCAGATCCTGCGTCACCCACTTGCGCTTCAACGCCATTTGCAACAGCGCCGCCCCTAGTGAACCACCCAGATGCGGCCGGCGCATGCTCCAGTCCAGGCACGGGCAGGCAAACTTGCGGCGCAAGGTGCTCAAGTCCTGCACCTCAATCCCCAAGCCCGCAAACAACGCCTCGCCACTGTCGCTCAAGCGATAAGCCCGCTCATCGGTTTCCACCAGCCACCCCGCCTCAAGCATACGGTCGTGCAGCAACACCGCGAGCGTCCCGGCCATGTGGTCGTAGCAGGTGCGAGCGAATTGCAGGCGATCCGGGGTGTGCGGTTTGAAGATCGGCGCGGCGTTCTGGCCGATCACCATCAACGCTTCCAGCGCCTGGGCCACGCGCTGATCGGCGAGGCTGTAATAGCGATGGCGGCCCTGCACATGCAAGCGCACCAGTGCCAGATCCTTGAGCTTGGCCAAGTGCGCACTGGCGGTGGAGGCGCTGACCTCGGCGACGGCTGCCAATTCCGTGCTGGTGCGGGCGTGGCCGTCCATCAGCGAGCAGAGAATTTTCGTGCGTGCCGGTTCGGCGATAGCGGCGGCCACCTGCGAGACGCCGATGTCTTGATGTTCTGCGTGCATATTTCGCTCCCCGACGAATCGTCGTCGCTGCGAACTGAAGATACTCGCATCACTTTCCCGACGACAAGGCTGTGAACCATGGACCCGATCATCGCTGCGACGCATGCCGATCCCTATCCCTACTACGCCAAACTGCGCGCCGAGGGCGGACTGACCTTTGATCACGGATTGAAACTGTGGGTCGCCAGCAGCGCCCGAGCGGTGAGCGCAGTGCTGACGCATGCCGACTGTCGGGTGCGACCGCTGCAAGAGCCGGTGCCCAAGGCGATTGCCTCGGGGATGGCCGGCAAGGTGTTCGGGCAGTTGATGCGGATGAACGATGGCGAACGTCAGCGCTGCCCACGCTCTGCGGTGGAACCAGCGCTGCAGCTGATCGATGACAACCTGGTACGCACGCTGGTGGCGGCGCGATTGATGACGGCGGACGCCGATGGCTTATATAAGGCAATGTTTCGCGGCCCGGTGTGCGTGGTCGCGGCGCTGCTCGGCTTCACCCCGGCGCAGGGCCGCGCCATCAGTGAGCTGACCGCGGATTTCGTCGCCTGCCTGTCGTCGCTGAGCAATGACCTGCAACTGGCGGCGGCGCATGCGGCGGCGGAGCAATTGCACGGCTATTTCATCGAGTTGCTGGCCGAAGCCGATAGCGTTTTGCTCAAGGCTATCGAGCAGCGATTTGCAGGAGACGAAGAAACCCTGATCGCCAACCTGATCGGTCTCTGTTCGCAGACGTTTGAAGCGACTGCCGGGCTGATCGGCAATGCGCTGATTGCGCTGCGACGTCAGCCCGAATTGCGCGATGCTTCAGTGGACGCACTGTTGGCCGAGGTTCAGCGCTTTGATTCGCCGGTGCAGAACACACGGCGCTTTGTCGCGCAGACTTTCGAGATCGACGGCGTGCGGCTCGAGGCTGGCGAGGTGATTCTGGTGCTGCTGGCCTCGGCCAACCGCGATCCTTTGTTGAATGCAGAGCCCGAGCGGTTTCTGCTGGATCGTCCTGACCGGCGCAGTTTCAGCTTTGGCAGCGGGCGGCATCAGTGTCCGGGGCAGACGCTGGCGTTGAGCATTGCCGCTGCGACTGTCAGAGAAATCCTTGATCAGGGTGTGAATCTGCAACAACTGACGTGGCATTACCGCCCATCCCTCAATGGGCGGATTCCACTGTTCAGCGCGGTGCAGCCTTAAGCGTTGCGCAGCTCGATGGTCAGGTGCGACAGCTCATGCACCGGCGCCAGCCGTTCGCGAATAGCCTCCACCGTCACGCCCGCCGCCGCGACCACACTGACAATCGCCGCCCGCGCCTGCGGGCCGACCTGCCAGACATGCAGATCGCTGATGCGCACATCGTCCGAGGTTTCCAGCAGCTCGCGGATCTCCGCTGCCACCGGCTCGTCGGTGGTGTCGAGCAGCACCGCGGCGCTGTCGCGCATCAGGTTGTAGGCCCATTTCGCGATAACAATCGAGCCGACAATACCCATTACCGGATCCAGCCATACCCAATCGAGATAGCGCCCGGCCAGCAACGCGGCAATCGCCAGCACCGAGGTCAGGGCATCGGCCAGTACATGGACGTAGGCCGAGCGCAGGTTGTTGTCGTGATGGTGGTGATGATCGTGGCCGTGCGCGTGATCATGCTGATGGCCATGGTCGTGGCCATGATGGCCCATCAGCAGGAAGGCGCTGAGGACGTTTACGCCCAACCCGACAATCGCGATCACGGTTGCTTCGCCAAACGCCACAGTGGTCGGTTCGAACAATCGAAAAATCGATTCGCCGGCAATGCCCAGCGACACCAGCCCCAGCACCATCGCCGAGGCAAAACCGGCCAGATCGCCGACCTTACCGGTGCCGAAACTGTAGCGACGGTTGTTGGCGTTGCGCCGGGCGAAACCATACGCTGCGGCGGCGATGCCCAACGCCCCGGCATGCGTTGCCATGTGAAAACCGTCGGCCAGCAAAGCCATGGAACCGGTGAGGTAACCGGCGGCGATCTCGCCGATCATCATCACAAACGTCAGCGCCACCACCCACAAGGTGCGGCGGGCGTTTTCATCGTGGGACGCGCCGAGAAACTGGTGATCGTGGCTGAAACGCTCAGCGCTTGGGGTCAGGCTCATGATGCTGGTGCTCTATTTGGAATAACGGCGGATGGCTTGCAGCAGATCTTCGGCGCCCTGGGCACGCTGTTCGTCAGTGAGGTCGGGATGCGCCACATGTTCACGGGTGTGGGCCTCGATGAACTGCTCCATCAAACCGTTGACCGCCCCACGAATCGCCGCCACCAGATGCAAGGTCTTGGCGCAATCGGCATCGCCCTCCAGCGCTTTTTCAACGGCCTGCACCTGCCCGGCAATGCGCCGCACGCGGTTCAGCAGTTCGTCTTTATGTTCATGAATGTGCGACATACCTATACCCCCTACCCCTATATGGCACGCATAGTCGCTGATGGCTTGGGCAATCGCAAGTTCGGTGAGTATTCAGGGGATGAACGGGATGCTGAAAGCGGCGTCAATCCCCTGTGGGAGCCAATTGGTGAAGGCGATACCGGATATCAGATAAAGAAAATCAAGCTTGATTTATATCGGTTTCGATATAGCCTGCTGATAGGTGACTTCTGCGATTATTTGCAACACACCGCCGCAACACGTTTCCGTCGGAGCTATTACGCTTCTCCTTCCAACACAGGAGAAGTCGATGCCAAGACTCAAGGATGTGGTGTTTGTCGGAAGTGCGCTCAAGGATCTGAGAGCTTTTCCTTTGGATGCTCGCAGAGCTGCGGGATTTCAATTGGATCTCTTGCAACAGGGCGACGAGCCTTTTGATTGGCGCCCCATGAAAACCGTAGGACGGGGCGTCAATGAAATCAGAATCACCGAAGACTCAGGAGCGTTTCGAGTGTTTTACGTGGTCAACCGGCCTGACGCGATTTATGTACTGCACGCCATGCAAAAGACCAATCGCAAAACTGAAACGCGAGATATCGAACTGGCACGCGCCAGATACCAGGAAATAGGTTAAGCCATGAAGGATCATCATCACCCTTCCCAGCATTTCTCAAGCGTCTGGGACGCACTGGAAGACACGCCGCAGGACGCCGCCAACATGCGCCTGCGGGCCAAACTAATGCGCACACTTTGCGAGACAATCCGTACCTGGGAGCTTCCCCAGAAGGATGCCGCCAAGCGCTTGGGAATTACTCAGCCACGCCTCAATGATGTGCTCAACGGGAAAATCGACAAATTTTCTCTGGATGCGCTGGTCAATCTGTCCGCCGCAGCGAAACTGGAAGTAGACATCTGCTTCCCCTTGGCCCCACCACTGCACTGGGCTTGAACGCAGCTCGGACACTTAGGGCTACGAGAGGCGGTGTCGTTATTACATCCGCCTCAATCCTCCCGCGTCAAAACCTCCAACAACTCAATCTCGAACACCAGATTCGAATGTGGCGGAATCTTGCCCATCGTCCGCTCGCCATAGCCCAGATGCGCCGGCACCAGCAGTTTGCGCTTGCCGCCCACTTGCATGCCCATCAGTCCCTGATCCCAGCCCTTGATCACACGGCCGGTGCCAATCACGCACTGGAAAGGTTTGCCTCGGCTGTGGGAAGAGTCGAACTCGCTGCCGTCTTCCAGCCAGCCGGTGTAGTGGGTGGTGATCAGCGCGCCTTTGACGGCAGCCTTGCCCTCGCCCACCTGAAGATCGATTACCTGCAGTTCATCATTCATGACATTCACTCTATTGTTCAGCTGGCCGCAGTTTTCCCAGAAATGTCGGCTGTTCGCAACTCATTGACGAAAATTGGCGCTGTATCTGAAGTGACTGACAACCCATTAAGATAGCCAACCGCCATTACTTCACGGATCGATTCTTCATGCTGGCAGTTCCCGAATGACTTACCTCTGGATCAGCCTTGCCCTTGGCGTTGTCATGATTGGATTGATCGTCGTCTTGATCTGGCGAGCGCGCGGTTTGCGCAAGCAACTGGACGAATACCGCGAGCTGCTGACCCGCGCCGCCGAACGCCAGAACATCCACCAGGACGGTGACGCCGAGCGTTTCAAACGCAGCCAATATTTCGCGCGGATCGGCACCTGGGACTGGGAAGTCGACACCGATCGGCTGTACTGGTCAGACGCGATCTACGGCATGTTCGGGTTCAAGATCGGCGAGATCACGCCGTCTTATGCGCTGTTCTGCTCCTGCGTACACCCGGACGACCGCGTCAGAGTGCGCGACGGTGAATTGCGTTGCCTGGAGACCGGTGAAAACCACGATGAGGAATACCGCGTGGTCTGGCCCGACGGCACGATTCGCTGGCTGCGCGAGACTGGTAATGTGGTGCGCAACGACCACGACGCCGTCATCAAAATGATGGGCGTGGTGCGCGACATTACCGAGGAGAAAGCCTCGGCGAGTTACCTCCAGCACCTCGCCCACTTCGACCCGTTGACCGGACTGCCCAATCGTCTGGTGCTCGAAGAGCGTTTATCCGAAGCACTGGAACAGGCGCGCCGCAGCCTGACCCGGGTGGCACTGGTGTTTATCGACCTCAACGGTTTCAAGGCGATCAACGACCACTACGGTCATGCCGCCGGCGACCGCGTGCTGATCACCACTGCGACTCGTCTGAAACGCATCCTGCGCGCCACCGACACCGTCGCGCGGATTGGCGGCGACGAATTCGTGGTGATTCTGCAAGGCCTGGCCCCGAGCCTCAACCTGCAGGACGAAGCCCGCAGCATCTGTCAGAAAATTTTCATCGAACTGTCCCCACCGATCAGCATCGGCAACGACCAGCGCCATGTCGGTACCAGCCTTGGGGTCGCGGTGTTTCCGGACCATGCGCCAACCATGGATCGGCTGCTGCACATTGCCGATCTGGCGATGTATGAAGCCAAGCGCAGTGGGAATAATCAGTATCGTTTGGGGGGCGAGAGCCCTGCACGGATGCATGCGCAGGGCCTTTGAGTCCGGGGATTAACGCTCGACAGGCTGCATCTCAACGATGGTGCCGTTGGTGATCATGACCATCACGTACTTGTCGTTGATCTGCACCCACTGCGCCTGATCGACCGGGGCTTTCAAGCCTTTCTGTTTCCAGTTTTTCAATGCTTTGTCGCTGCGCTGATAAATGTCTGGTGCCCGGTCGTTGACCTTCAACTCACGGTCGCTGGTCGGCGACTGGACAGCCTGTTCGCTTGAGGTTTGCGCCGCTTGAACAAGTGGGCTGATCCCGGCAATGCCGGCAACGAGGGCCAGACTGGCGATTAGGGTTTTGCTGTTCATCGGTGAACCTCCTTCAGATGGGTTTTGCCTGTACTCCGACTGCTGAGTCAGGGAATCATTCCTTGTTTTTTTGCCTGGGCTGGTTGGGGGATTGTAGTTAGTAGACAGCCGCCTTCGCGAGCAAGCGCACTCCCAAAGGATCCGGGCTCAACAGCGCGCTTTTGCGCTAACATGCCGCGCAAAATCCCGCCGAGTGAATAAGGACATCACCGTGAACACCTATCTTGTCGTCAATCTGGTTTTGCTTGGACTCTGCGCTTTCTACTGCATGTACTTGTTCAACTCGCTGGTTGCCCGACGCAATGAAATCAAAAATGCCTTCGCTCAGGTTGAAGTCCAGCTAAAGCGCCGCTACGACCTGATCCCCAATCTGGTGGCCATTGCCAAAGGCTACCTTGCCCATGAGCAGGAAACCCTCGAGGCCGTGATTGCTGCGCGCAATGCCGCAGTGGCCGGGCTTGAAGCCGCAAAGGCGCAACCGGGCAGTGCAAAAAATATCGAACAGCTAGGCCTGGTCGACAGCAAATTCTGCAACGCGGTGGAGCGACTGACTCTGACGATGGAGGCATATCCCGAACTCAAGTCTTCGCAAAACATGCAGCAACTCAGCGAAGAATTAAGCAGCACTGAAAACAGAGTCAGTTTTGCGCGTCAGGCCTACAACGATGCGGTGTTGAACTACAACACGCTCAAGCAGAGTTTTCCGGCGCTGCTGCTGGCCCCCAGCTTCGGCCACGGCAGCGACGCGGCGCCGCTGAAATTCGCTGACACGCTGGCGATCAAGGTTGCTCCGAAAATCTCCTTCTGATCCTCTCAGTCCACGGATGGCTTCATGAATTTCTTTGAACAACAACGCCGGGCGCGCCACCAGACTGCCTTGCTCATCGTGCTGATGATCATCGCAGTGCTCTGCCTGATCGCTCTTACCAGCATGCCGTTTATCATTGGCGTGTTTGATGGCCAGCATGACAGCGAGGCCAAGTCCAAAGCCCTGCACACCACAGGTGTAGTCGCCATGATCGTTTCGGGCATCGTATTGCTCGGCAGTCTGTTCAAGTTTTTTCAACTGTTGGGCGGCGGCAAGGTGATCGCGGAAAAGCTTGGCGGGCGTCCGGTCAACGACAACATGCGCACACCGGATGAGCGCCAACTGATGAACGTGGTCGAGGAAATGGCGCTGGCCTCCGGCGTCACCGTGCCAGCGGTGTATCTGCTACCCGACGAAACCATCAATGCGTTCGCGGCGGGTTTCAACCCCAAGGATGCGGTGATCGGTGTCACCCAAGGCGCTATGTCACTGCTGACGCGCGAGGAGCTGCAAGGGGTGATCGCTCATGAGTTCAGCCATATTTACAACGGCGACATGTTGCTCAACACCCGATTGGTGGCAACTGTGCACGGAATTCTGGTGGTAGGTCTGACCGGTGCTTATTTACTATTTGGCCTGACCAAGTCGAAGAAAAGTAAGAAGAAAGATGACGAGTATTTTTGGCTTTTGGTGGGCATGAGCATGGGCGTGGTGTTGTGCGTGGCCGGTTTTATCGGCAGCTTCTTTGCCAACGTGATCAAGGCTGCCGTGAGTCGACAACGCGAATTCCTCGCTGACGCCAGCGCTGTGCAATTCACCCGCAACCCGCAAGGCATTGCCGGCGCTCTGAAAAAGATCGGCAGCCAGGGGTCTACCCTGAGTTCGCCACGGGCCAAGGAGTTCAGCCATCTGTATTTCAGCGCCGGCTCGAAAACATTCTTCAAGAGCCTGTTCGCTACGCATCCTGACCTGAGTGAACGCATACGGCGGATTGATCCGCAGTGGGACGGCCAATTTACTGAGCCGCCCGCGCAGTAACCGCCAGCACGCCTGAACACGATGCGACAGGCGCACCCGACATCTTCCGGACTTTACGATGAATTTCTTCCAGCAACAGCGCCAGGCCAAGCGCCGCTCGGTGCTGCTCGTTATTTTGATGGGCCTCGCTGTACTCAGTCTGATCCTCATGTCGTGCTTGCTGATGACGCTGCCGGTTTCCGACGGCGACGGCAATACGGTCATGGACCTTGAGTTAAGCTGGGAAATGTTCACCGCCGTTTCGGTGGTGGTGACAAGCATTGTGCTGGTCGGCGGCCTGGTCAAATACGCCGAATTATCGGCCGGCGGCAAAGTGGTCGCACGTCGGCTGGGTGGACGTCTGATCAATCACAGCGCGCAAACTCTGGAAGAGCAGCGCCTGGTCAATGTGGTAGAGGAAATGGCCCTCGCGTCCGGCACCGTCGTGCCTTCGGTATACCTGTTGCCGGACTTGGCTATCAATGCATTTGCCGCAGGTTTCACTCCGCAAGACGCGGTCATTGGCGTGACGCAGGGCGCGATCAACCTACTGTCGCGCGATGAGCTGCAAGGTGTGATCGCCCACGAGTTCAGTCACATCTACAACGGTGACATGCGTTTGAACACGCGCCTGGTAGCAGTTGTCCACGGCATCCTGGTGATCGGCCTGACTGGCAGCTTCATTTTGCGCGGCATGGATGATGTGCGTCGCTCCCCAGTCAATCGCACTCAACCGGCCATCCTCACCGTGATGTTTGGCACCGTGCTGTGCATCGTCGGGTATGGCGGAACCGTATTCGGCAATCTCATTAAGGCGGCAGTCAGCCGGCAGCGCGAATTCCTTGCCGATGCAACGGCGGTGCAGTACACCCGCGATCCACAAAGCATTGCCGGTGCACTGAAGAAGATCGGCGGCTACGCGTTGGGCGCGAAGATCAACGCGGCGCGCGCCGCCGAGTTCAGCCATCTGTATTTCGGTTCGGGCACTTCAAGCTTTGACTTGATGTCCAGTCATCCGGATCTGAGCGAGCGTATTCGTCGCATCGATGCCAGTTGGGATGGCACGTTCGTGAAAATTGCCGCGCCGCCGCAGGACTCAATGGTGGCCAGAGCCGTGCTGCCGGTACCGGATGCCTTCAGCGGCGTGCCGGACACAGCGATGTCTGTGGTGTACGACATGAACGCCGTGCAGGCATCCGTGGCCGCTATCGGTGCGCCACGCGCCGAACATCTGATCGAAGCGCGCCGGGTGCTGGAGCATATTCCACAAAAGCTCAAACTTGCGGCACGCAGTACCGATAGCGCTCAAGCGCTGGTCTACGGCCTATTGTTATCGCGCTCCGACTCGCTGCGGGCGCTGCAATTATCTCTGCTGGAGTCGAGCCTCGACCGCACGCTGTTCAACACCCTCAATGCCATGCGCGAGCAATTGTCACTACTCAATCCGGGCCTGCGCCTGCCGTTGCTGGATCTGCTGATTCCCAGCCTGAAGCGCCTTGGCAAGAAACCTTTCGCGACGATGAAGCAGAACATGAACCTGCTGATTGACGCCGATAACGAAACCGAGCTGCTGGAGTGGACACTGCTGCGCATCGTCGAACGCAATGTCGAGGGCGCGCCAGCGGTTCAGTTCAAGTTCGGTTTGTTCCAGTGCGCCGAACAACTGCTGGTGCTGCTGAATGCGATGGCGCGCGCCGGTCAGCAGAATCAGCAAGTGGCGTTGCAGGCGCTGTACTTTGCCTGGGAGGGATTGCCGTTCGAGCGACCGTCGGAATTACCGGTCGAACTTGAGGATCTGCAAGGGCTCGAAGCCGCAATCAAACGCCTGCGCCACTTAATGCCAGAAGAACGGCCTGCCCTGCTCAATGCCATGACCCGCTGTGTGATGCATGACGGGGTGATCACTGTGGCGGAAGCCGAGTTGTTTCGTGCGGTGGCGGATCTGCTCGACTGCCCGCTGCCACCCTTTCTGATCACAGAGCCCGACACGGGAACGAGCAGGAATGAGAGTGCAAGCTAAACGGCCGGCACTTCCAGCATTCTCTTTATCTGACACAACGCTTTCGCGAGCAAGCTCGCTCCCACAGGGGCAGTTGGTGGTTACAAGGTTTGCAGTCAACCTGGAAACTTGTGGGAGCGGGCTTGCTCGCGAAGAGGTCGGCACATTCACTGTTTCATCGCCTGAGCCAGAGCCATCGCGAGCAGGCTCACTCCTACAGATTAGGCTGTGTTCCAAAGGATTGATCCGCTCTGCACATCAATCCATGCCAACAATGCAATTAACATCCTGTAACACCTGCGCGACCATCCGCCGCAATAACAACCGTGCGCCGCTTCCACGTCGCGCACGTCATAAAAGCGGTGGAGTTCTTTTCTATGACAGCCTCAATCCCACACGGCGGCTCGCGGGCCGGCGCCATTTTCCGGGTGACCTCGGGCAACTTCCTCGAACAGTTCGACTTCTTTCTGTTCGGCTTTTACGCCACGCAGATTGCGGCGGTGTTCTTCCCGGCGAGCAGTGAGTTCGCTTCCCTGATGATGACCTTTGCCGTATTCGGCGCAGGCTTTCTGATGCGTCCGCTGGGGGCGATTGTGCTCGGCGCGTACATCGATGATGTCGGTCGCCGCAAAGGTCTGATCGTCACCCTGTCGATCATGGCCAGCGGTACGATCCTGATCGTGCTGGTGCCCGGATACGAAACCATTGGTCTGTTCGCTCCCGCGCTGGTGTTGATCGGGCGGCTGTTGCAAGGCTTCTCCGCCGGTGCGGAATTGGGCGGTGTTTCGGTGTACTTGTCGGAAATCGCCACCCCTGGCCGCAAGGGCTTTTTCACTGCCTGGCAGTCGGCCAGTCAGCAAGTGGCGATCATCGTCGCGGCAGCCTTGGGCTTCGCCCTGAACGCGTGGATGGCGCCGGATGTGATTGCCGATTGGGGCTGGCGGATTCCGTTTTTCGTCGGCTGCATGATCGTGCCGTTCATCTTCCTGCTACGCCGTAACCTGGCGGAAACCGAAGAGTTCGCCGCGCGCAAACACCGTCCGAGCATGGGCGAAGTGTTCCGCACCCTCGGCCAGAACTGGGTGGTGGTGCTCGGCGGCATGCTGATGGTCGCGCTGACCACCACCGCGTTCTACCTGATCACCGTGTACGCGCCGACCTTCGGTAAAACCGTGCTGCACCTGAGCACTTCCGATGCGCTGCTGGTGACTTTGCTGGTGGGGGTTTCGAACTTCTTCTGGCTGCCGATTGGCGGCATGTTGTCCGACCGTATCGGCCGGCGTCCGGTGTTGATCGCCATGTCGCTGCTGGCCCTGGCCACGACTTATCCGGCGCTGTCGTACCTGGTGCAGGCGCCGAGCTTCAGTCACATGTTGCTGTCGCTGCTGTGGCTGTCGTTCATCTACGGCATGTACAACGGCGCGATGATTCCAGCGCTGACCGAGATCATGCCGGTGGAAGTGCGGGTAGCCGGCTTCTCCCTCGCCTACAGCCTGGCGACCGCGATTTTCGGCGGTTTCACCCCGGCGATGTCGACCTTCCTGATCCAGTACACCGGCGACAAAGCGGCGCCGGGTTACTGGATGAGCGTCGGCGCACTGTGTGCGTTGTGCGCCACGTTGTACCTCTATCGCCGCGCAGGCGGCCGTTTGCAACCGGTTGCCGCCTAAGGAGCAATCACCTTGAAAAAACTGATCAATCTCAGCGCCATCGCCCTCTTCGCTTTCAGCGCTTTGGCCCATGCTGAACAGCTGAACGTGATGACGTCGGGCGGCTTCACCGCCGCCTACAAAATCCTCGGCCCGAAATTCGCGGCCGCCACCGGCAATACCCTCGATACCCAGCTCGGGCCGTCGATGGGCAAAGCCCCGGAAGCGATCCCCAACCGCCTCGCCCGCGGTGAGCACGCCGACGTGGTGATCATGGTCGGCTACGCCCTCGATGACCTGATCAAACAAGGCAAGGTCGACCCGGCCTCGCGGGTCGAACTGGCGGATTCGCGGATCGGTCTGGTGGTGCGTGAAGGCGCGCCGAAGCCGGACATCAGCAACGTCGAAAGCCTGAAGAAAACCCTGCTCGACGCAAAATCGGTGGCCTACTCCGACAGCGCCAGCGGCGTGTACATCGAGAAGGAGCTGTTCAAGAAACTCGGCGTCGAGGATCAACTGAAACCGAAAGCGAAGATGATCCCGAAAATCCCGGTGGGTTCGGTGGTCGCCACGGGCGATTATCAACTGGGCTTCCAGCAGGTCAGCGAATTGCTGCCGGTGCCAGGGGTGAGTTTTGTCGGCAAGATTCCGGAGTCGGTGCAGTCGGTGACCCGCTTCGCCGCCGGCATCCCGGTCGGCGCGCAGCATCCAAAAGAAGCCAAGGCCTTGCTCGACTACCTCGCCGCACCTGCCGCCCAGGCTGACGTGCAAGCCACCGGACTGGATTCGGTCAAGCGCTGATCGGCGGCGGCTGGACTTTCATTTCCACCACCAGCCGTTCCAGCTCCAGTGCTGCCGGGGTCAACGTACGATCCCGGCGCTTGATGATGCCGACACTGCGCATCACCTGCGGATCGGTCAGCGGCACCCGGGTCAGGATCGGATGGTCCGGCCCGGGCATCGCCATCAGCGGCACCGCCGCCACCCCTAGCCCCGCCTCCACCAGCCCAATCATCGTCGTCACATGCCGTGTCTCGCAGATGCTCGGGCGTTGCGGCACGACGCCGCTCAAGGCCTGATCGAGCAGAAAGCGGTTGCCCGAAGTCTTGTCGAGCGAGATGTAATCCTGCTGATAGAACTCGTCCCAGGTCACGCTGCTGCGTCCGGCCAACGGGTGATCACGACGACAGGCGACCACGTAGCTTTCCTGCACCAGCGGTTCGAATTCGACTTTGGCCTCCTGGGTGCCCATGAAACTCAAACCGAAATCCGCCTCGCCGTTGACCACTGCGCTGAGCACGTCGTGGGCACTGGAATCGAGGACTTTGACTTTGATACGCGGGAATTGCTGGTGATAGCGGGCGACTACCCGCGGCATGAAGTAGTACGCCGCCGAAGGCACGCAGGCCACGGTGACATGACCGAGCCGGGTCGAAGCCACTTCGCTGATGCCCAGCAACGCCACGTCCAGGTCATCGAGTAAACGCTCGACGCTGGGCATGAAGCCGCGCCCGGCCTGGGTCAGGCTGACCTTGCGCGTGGTGCGTTCGAACAGTTTTACACCGAGGGCGTCTTCGAGCTTTTCGATACGTCGGCTCAGGGCCGGTTGAGACAGGCGCACAGTGTCGGCGGCCTTGCGGAAACTGCCCTGTTCGACCACAGCGCGAAAGGCTTGCAGGTCGTTGAGGTCGAAGTTGATGGCCATGGCGGGACTCGGGGAGACTGATTCGCAGAGGCTATCAATGTAACCAATTGATGCGGGTTTTTACACAACCCGTTTTGTCGAAAATTGCCGCTGGATGGCAGCAAGGTTGCGCCGCCGAATCCAGCCGCTGGCCAGACGAATCAACAGCCAGTAAGGGGTGAACAGCATTTTGCTGCGCGTGGTGGCGCAATACACGAAGGTTTCGGTGCGCAGCGTACGCATGCCTTGAGGATGTTCGACGACCTGAAAACGCAGCACCAGTTTGGCTACGTGTGGGTCATCCAGAACTTTGAATGCATGAGCGTCAGCGATGTGGCCGGTCTTCAGATCAGGGCGCCAGAAGCGTCCGGCCAGGCCTAGAGACACTTCAGTCGGAGTGCGTTCGAGCAAGGTGAAAGCGTCAAAGCCGAACGGCGCAGGTTCCTGCGGCATTGTTCGGTCGCCAAACTTGCGCAGTATTTTCCCCGGCAGTTCGCGCAGGGACAGCAGCGCATCGACGACGCGGTCATCGCGCATGTTCAGCGCGCAAACTGCGGCGATGATGGCCTCGGGTTGCGCACGAATCGGGCCTGACTCATGGCGCTCGTGAAACTGGAACAGCGGCAGAAACGGCGAAGGATATTCCCATAGCAGATTGTCCTTGCGCCCGATGATGCCCAGTGCGTTGAAAAAGGTGCGGCTCATGACAGCTGTCTCGTTCGATCAGTCGATTTGAACCCGGGCACGGCAACTTTGCGGGTGGATGCGAGCATCGCCGCGAAGCTGCCGTGTATTGCTTTATTCAGGCTTGCAAACGCTCACTGACTGCCTGAGCGTTTTTTTCCGGCACATCGCAAGGCGCCACGGCGACGGTCTGGCGCAGGTCCGCCTTCAACGCGCCCCACGACAACCCGGCACCGAAACCGCACAGCACAACGTGTTCAGCCTGCGGCGTACCCATCGCGGCGTGGCGCGACAACACGATCGGAATCGAGGTGGAGCTGGTGTTGCCAACGCCATCGATGTCGACCGGCATTTTCTCCGGCGCCACACCAATCATCCGCCGCAGGTAGTTGAGCATGAACTCGTTCGCCTGATGCAGCACCAGCAAGTCCAGCGTAGCCGGACTCAACCCCGTGGCATCGAGCAAGGCCTTGACGGTCTGCGGTACCCGGTTCAGGGCAAAGTTCATCACCGCCGTGCCGTCCATCTGCAAGCGCTGGATAGTCGCGCAGACCGGATTGCCCTCCTCTCTGGCGTAGGCAATGTCGGACTGCAGCGCAGTACCGCCGCTGCCGTCGGCGCCGCAGATGAATTCGAATTTGCCTTCACCCGCTTCCAGCAAGGTCGCCGAAGCGGCGTCACCAAACAGCATTTTCACGTGACGGTCGCGCTCGTCGAGGATCCGCGTGGTGACGTCACCCGTGCACAGCAGGATTTTCTTGCAGGCGCCGGAGGAGATCAGCGCACCCGCCTGGACCAGCGCACTGATGTAGCCGGAGCAGCCAGCGGCCACGTTCAGCACCAGACAATGCTGTGGCAGGCCGAGCGCCTGCTGCACCACGAAACCGACACCCGGCACCCAGGAATCCGGGGTCTGGGTCACCACGATCAAACCATCGATCTCCCGTGCCGCAGCATGCCCTTGATCGAGCAGGTTGCGGCACGCGGCGATGATCAGATCGGAGGTGTGCAGGGTTCTGGTTTCGCGGATCGAATGGATGCCGGTGCTCTTGGCGATGCGCTCAACTTCCTTGGCGCCGAACAGCTCGGCGAAGTCCGCCTCGGTCACCCGCCGCTCAGGCAGTGCCGCCGTGACCGCACGGATGGCGACGCCCTCAATGGTCAGCAGGCTCATGCGGCGTCCTTGATTTTCCCGTCGATCAAATCGAACAGATCCTGCAGCGTGATCACGCGCTCGATCTCCTCGCCCGACACGCTTACACCGACTTGTTCGAACACCAGCGCGATAATCCCGATTCGCGCCATCGAGTCCCAGTTCTCGCTGTTTTCCAGCCGAGTCTCACCGTGCAGTTTGTCCACCGGAATGGACAGGATTTCAGCGATGCTTTCGCGCATTTTTACCAGATCAACCATTTGTCATTTCCTTATAACGTGATGAGTAAACCGGTCTCACGACTGGGCGAGAACGCCGGGGTGACGCATTTTCTTGAAACGGCTGGTGTACAGCGGGGTCTCGGCAATGGAGACCACCCTGGGCAGTTGCTCCTGCGCCAGGACACCGCGAACGTGTTGATACAAGCGAACCTTGAACGCCTCCAGTGCCTCCGGCTCGATCAGCGTGAACCGCGCGGCAACGATCTGCCCGAGCAGCGGATTCGGCTGCGCGTAGACGACCACGTCGGAGACGTTTTCCAGGCCAATCAGCACGCTTTCCACATGCGACGGAAACACCTTCTTGCCGCCGACGTTGATCAGATCGACCGCCCGCCCGGTCACCCGAAAGTAGCCTTCATGTTCCTCGGCCAGATCGTGGGTGATCAGGTAGCCATCGCTCGACAGGTCACCGGCACTGGCCAGGTAGCCGAGCATGTTGGTCGCCCCGCGCACCTGCAAAATGCCGTCGACCACTCGCAGGCTGTAGTTCGGATCGTCGATCTTCATCCACGCGCTGTCACCGTCCTTGCTGCGACATGGCAGCACGCCGATTTCCGACATCCCGTACAACTGCTGCAACTGCACTTGTGGCAGCAGGCTGGCAATGCGCTGAATCGCTTGCGGTGAACTCGGCTCCGAGCCGAAATAGATACGCTCCAGGCTACGGGTGTCCCACTTCTGGAAGACGCCGGTGACCGTCGCCAGATTGAGCAGCGTCGGCGATACATGCAGGGTCTGCACATTGAACGATTCGATGCAGCGACCGACCTCTTGCGGCGAGCGCTCCTTGGGCAGGATCAACGTGCCGTGGGTAGCCAGCGCCTGCAGAACCGTGACCAGACCGCCGATGTGATCGAACAGTAAAAACGCCAGAATCGCGCCGCAACGCTCGGCACTCAGGTAGCGTTCGAAGAACGGCGAAATGGCATGCACCACGCCTTTGGCCGGACCTGTCGAGCCTGAGGAAAATACGATGAAACCGGCCTGACGGCGCGACAGCAGGCCGTCGACGGTCGGCGGCACCCGACTGTTGTCGTGACGGATAACCGCAAACTCCGGCGCCCCGCCGATCACGGAAAACCGTGCCCCCGCAGCGCCCGCCAGATTCGCCAGTTGCTCCTCGTCCTTGGGTACGGAAAGCGCGACCACGTTGTTGTGCAGCCACAGCGCGAACAGCATGCACACGCTGTTGAAGCTGTAGTTGTCGACCAGCAACACACTCGAATCGCGCACGGATGTTGCCGCCAGCTCTTCGCCGTAGGCGGTTATCTGCTGATGCAACTGATCATAGGTAAAGCGGCCCTCATCGCTGACAATCGCCGCTTGGTGGCCGGCGCTTTGCAGATGAGCCAAAAATTCTTCAACTTGCATACACACCCCGTCGTTCGATCAAACCGCTTGAGCTTGTGCTTGCGCCGCCGACAGCCGATCCATGATGTAGGCGATCAGCGTGCCCAGCGTGGCAAACGGTGTGGCGGTGTCGGGCAGGTCGGTGGTATCGGCCAGACGCACGTCGACGCCCAGCTGGCTGCGCAGTTTTTCCTCGACATCGACGATGATCGAAACCAGGGTCAGGGAGTCGATGCTGCCGTCCACTCCATAGAGACGGCTGTCTTCCCCACGGGACAAATCGATCGGGGTGCTCAACAACAGATCCTGTTGCCGAACGGCTGACTCGGTCAGCGCTTTGACTTGATTGAACATTCCAACATTCCTTTATTGGCTGATGCAGGTCCCTGCGTTCACTACGCTTGGGACAATGGCGGGTGCACTTTCTGGTGATCGGCCAGCGCCGTGCGCATGTCGACGAAGATTCCGCTCTTGATCCCGTAAGCCTCGGGCGCGTCAATCACCGCCAGGATGTCTTTCGCACGTTGCGCCGGCGACACCATGTAGCCGGGCGCCAGGGCGCGTTGTTGCAGCGACTTGAGGTCGGCGAAGTCAGCGGTGCGCTGGCTGAAACTCACCTGCCGCGACAAACCGGTGTCGACGTTGCACAGGCCGAGTACGGCAAAAAAGATCTCCGGGTTTTCTTCGGCGTAGACGCCGGCCAATGCCGCCAGCGCGGCTTTCGACAGGCTGTATGGCAGCGTACCCGCGCGAAAGCGCACGCCAGCCATCGAGGCCGACAGCACGCAGGTCGCCGGCCGCTGGGCCGAAGACAACATCAGATCGAGAATGGCCTTGTTGGCCAGCACATTGACGTTGAGCACATGCTGCAGCTCGTCCAGGGTGAAGTCACCGCCACGTCCCGGCACGTTGCCGCTGACCCCGGCATTGAGGAAAAACCGGTCGACGCCTTGCTCCAGAACCTCGGCAAAGTTGTCCTTGAACAGCTCGCCCATCTCACTTGGCCGCGAGAGATCGAACGGCCGAAAACGGAAATTCGGATGGTCCATCAGTGCATAGGGCTGACGCCGTGCGGTGCCAAAAACCGTATGGCCGTTTTGCAAATGCAGCTGCGCCAGCGCCTCGCCGATACCGCTGCTCACACCGGTGATGAACACCCGGTGTTTGCCCTTCTCGCGCGAGCCAGCGCCGGGATTGCGTTTGACCGTGTGCATCAGAATTTACCGGCGGAGAAGCCGCCGTCTACCGGCATTACGGTGCCAGTGACAAACGAAGAGGCATCACTGAGCAGCCACAGGATCGCGGCAGAGATTTCACCGGGATTGGCGAAGCGCTTCATCGCCGTGACCTGCAACTTGTGCCTGGTGGATTCCGGATTGGCTTTCAGGCGTTCCTCGGAGTTCATGCCGCCCAGCGTCGGGCCCGGGCACACGGCGTTGACGCGAATCGAATGCCGCTCAGGCAAAGCCTCTTCAGCGCACTCAATCGCGCAGACCTGGGTCAGCATGTTCAGCGCAGCCTTGCTGGTGGAATAGGCGCTTTGCCTGGCAACCCCCAGCAGACCGGCGCAGGAGGAGACGTTCACGATCGAGCCACCCGCATGCTTCGAGATCAGATTGGTCTCGTGCTTGAGCAACAGCAGCGGGCCCAGCAGGTTGATCTCCAGCACGCGTTTCCAGTCAGGGAAATCCATGTCGCGGATCGGTGCATGTCTGGAGGTGACGCCGGCATTGTTCACGGCCAGATCGAGTCGGCCGTGTTTGTCATTGATGATGCGGAACAGCTCGATGACCGAGGCTTCGTCGGTGACGTCACTTTTGATAAACGTGCAGTTGTCGCCGAGGCGACTTTGCGCCGTCAGGCCGTCGTCTTCGTTGCGTCCGGTGATGTAGCAGATGCAGCCGGCTTCGATGAGTTTCTGGCTGACATCGAAACCGATCCCGCGTGTGCCCCCGACAACAAGGGCGATCTTGGCGGTGAAGTTCATTTCAGGTTTTCCTCGTAGTGCTGTTGTAGTTGTTCTGGCCGTCGATAGTCAGGATTGACGCAGCAGTAGACGCGCTCGGCCATCGGTTCTTTTTTGTCGCGAAAACAAAAGGCATCGCCTCGACAGCGGTTGACCTGATCCGCTCGCCCCGCCAGTTGCTTGGCGACAAAGTGGTTGTCGGCGAGCATGGCGCGGCCGAAGCCGACAAAATCGGCATCGCCGCTGGCGATGATTTCGTTGGCTTGCGCCACGTCTGCCACCGAGCCGGTAAACCCCAGCGGAATGCGCACGAAGCGTTTCAGATAGCGGCAGCCCTCCCGCGACATGGCCAAGGCTTGTTCGGTGTTCTTGAAAAAGAAGCGGAAGGTCTCGCTGATACCCAGCGAGCAGGTAATCGCTGCGACCCCGCTGGCTTCCAGCGCCGCGACGACGTCACCCAACAGCGCCGCGTGCTGGCCTTCTTCACCGAGGCCGTCGTCCATGCCCAGGCGCACAGTGACGGCCACTTTGTGGTCGGTGGCCTGGCGAATGCCTTCGACAATCGCCAGCAGCAACCTGGCGCGCTTGAGCGGCGTACCGCCCCAGTCGTCCTCGCGTTGATTGGTCTTTGGCGAGAGAAAGCTGCTGATCAAATAACCGTTGGACGCCTGCAACTGAATCAGCGTGGCGCCGGCCTGTTGCGCGTAACGGGCGGCAGCGCAGAACTGCTCGATGCAGCGCTGAATCTGCGCCTCTGACATCGCCACTGCCCGTGCCTGGGGATGGGCACTGAGCACTGTCGGCGAGGCGATACCGCTGGGCGTCAGAATGATCCCTTGCTTCGACGGCAAAGATTGCGGCCCGTAATGCTGCAATTGCACCCCCAGCGGAAAACCACGCTCCCGTGCCGCTTCAAACAGCGGCCGCAGGGCCTGCGCGTGGGCTGCCGAAGTCAGGCGCAGACCGCGGCTGTTGTACCGCGCATCGGCGTCCACACTGGCATTGCCGAGAAAACCGAAGCCGGCGCCGCCGTCCATCAAGGCTTGATAAACCGAAAAAAACGCCGGCAGCGGGAAGCCGTGTTCGTCACACAGATCCATGCCGAGCGAAGAAAAATACAGTCGGTTTTTCGCCACTGCATGCACGCCGAAATGCAGCGCCTGGGTGGCCGCCTGCAAGCTTGGGTGTTCTTTGCTCATTGCTTCAGCGCCGCCAGCGCCGGCTCATCGAGGTGAACAAAGCCGCGCTTGATCATGTCGCTGATCACCTGCAGGCCGCTGAAATCGACCTCGGCAAACTCCCACGATGCATGCTCGCCCTGTCCGGCACGACGGATGCTGGCGGTGAAGCTCAGCTTGCCTTCGTAGACGATGTGCAGAGTGACCGGGTCGGGCAGATCCGCCGTGGTCGTTACGCAACCGGTCTTGCCCAGGCCCAACAATTGCACCTGAGCCTTGCGCCCCTGCTGGTCGCTGACCGTGCAGGCAAGCTTCGACGCCTGCAGCGGTGCAAACCAGTCATTGGAGTAGATGAAGATATTGCGGGTCTTTTCGAACAGCGGCATATCGATCACCGTGGCCTTGGTATCGACCGTGGCGAACAGCGTCTGGCGCTGATAGAACGCAACCCGCAGATGGATTTTCTTCGGTGAGGTGGCATCGCTCGGGGTCATGTTGTCGACCACCAGTTCGATCGGGTACATCAGCTCGGCGTAGGCGAAAAAGCTCGCGTTCAGCTCATTGACGCTGACGGTGACGGCGCCGCGTGCATGATCGGTGTGATGGTACAAATGGTGATAGACCGCCTGACGCGCCGCTTCGATGAACATCGTCCCCGGCACATGTTCGTGCGCCTTGCGATAGAAGAAGTAGTTGTCGGCGTTATTGATCAAGCGAAACGAACTGGCGCGGCGGATCGGCGCGATCGATTCGCACAGGGCAGCGACGGCAAACTCCAGGCTGTCGATCCTTGCTTCAGCCGATTCCAGTAGCGCGGCGACGATCTGGTAAGGCAGCGCTCGCACCTGGTTCCATTCATCATCGGCACCGACGCCGTCCATCCGGCTCTTCTTCTGCAACACGGGCGCAATCTCGAAGCGCCGCTGCTGGTTGGCGCCCGCGACGTAATTGCGCACCAACGGGTTGTGCCCATTGGCCTCGATCAGTGCTTCGTTCACATACAGCGGCAATGCGTCTCTCGGTGCACAAATCAAAACGTCGTCAGCCGAACCCTTGTGCAGAAGGTCGGGGGAAATGCTGTCGTTATTCATCATGGTCAGCTCATCTCGGTAGTTGTTGTATTTTTTCTTGTGCGGGGCTGGCGCCAGCCTCCGTCAGGAGGCTTCCATCACGTCGCGTTCCTCTTCTGCGCTCAGTTGCCTGGCGATGACGGTGGATGGCTGCCACGACTCGACACCGTGAATGACCGGTTTGTCCGCCAGAATCTGTTCAATGAGTTGTTGCTCGCGCAGACGTGCTGCCGCGATCGAACGCTCCTTGACGTGGCCGTAACCGCGAATCGAATCCGGCAGGTTCGCCCATGCGACGAACGCCGACAGATTGTCCGAGTTCAGTTTCGGTAACAGGCGTTGCAGGGTTTGCTCGTAGTCACTCAGCAAGCGGCGTTCTTCGCGGCGCTCGGCGGAAAAGCCCAGCGGATCGAACCGGGTGTGACGCAACACTCGGCCCTTGGCCAGCACCTTCAGCAGCGGCAGAATCCAGCCGGAGAAAGCGACCTTTTTCGGCTCACCGGTGCTTTCTTGCTTCTTTCGCAGCAGCGGCAAGGCAAAGTGGAATTTCAGGCGAATGCCACCGTCGAACCGGGCTTTGAGCGAGTCGGTGAAACTGCGGGTGGTGAGCAGCCGCGCAACTTCGTACTCGTCCTTGTAGGCCATCAACTTGAACAGGTTGCGTGCCACCGCTTCGGTCAGGGCACTCTCATCACCGGCCGCCGGCAGCGCCCGCAGCTGCTCGATGACGTTGCGATAACGCGCCGCATACGCTGCGTTCTGATAGTTCGTCAGGAACTCGCTGCGGTTGTCGATCAGTTGCTCAAGGCTTTCGCGGCGACCGCGCATGTCGCTGATGTCGCGGATCGCAATCGTCGACACGGCATCCACTGGCTGATCGAGATAAGGTGCGGCAAACGCCGGGTCCTGCGCCCACAACCGTCCCCAGGCGAAAGCCAGATGGTTGGCAGCGGCGCTGCCGGCCAGATCGATGGCTTTCTGCAGTGCCGGCAGCGACACCGGCACCGTGCCCTTCTGCCAGGCGTAACCGAGCAACAACATGTTGGCCTGCAGCGGGCTGACCAGCGAGTTCGCCAATTGCCCGGCATCCAGACTGTGGAACTGCTCGGCGCCGACCTTCTCTTTCAAAAACGCTTGTATCGCGTCGGTTTCAATATTCAGTTGCGTGTTACGCAGCATCGCACCGGTCTGGGTCAGCGCACTGTTGGCGATGACCACGGTTTTTTTCCGCCGCAGCGTTGCCAGTGCATCGTCTTCGCTGGCCACCACCAGATCGGCCGCGAGCAGCAGGTCGGCGCCGCCGATATCGATGCGATGCTGGTGCAGCGCATCGGCATGACCGGCCAGACGCACATGGCTCAACACCGCACCGCCCTTCTGCGCGAACCCGGTGAAATCGAGCACGCTGACGGCGCGGCCGTCGAGGTGGGCCGCCATGGCAATAGCCCGCGCCACGGTCACGACGCCGGTACCGCCGACACCGGCCAAAAGCATTTCATACGGCTTATCGAGCGACCGTAGTGCCTGCGGCAGCGCCAGCGCTTCGGCCCGGGCCAGCACTTCGGCGCTGTCGGCCAGTTTGCGCGGACGTTGCCGCGGCTTGCCGGTCACCGTCACGAAGCTTGGGCAGAACCCCTTGATGCACGACAGATCGGTATTGCACGAGTGCGGATCGATGCGGCGTTTGGCGCCGAACGGTGTTTGCACCGGGATCACCGACAGGCAGTTGGATTTGACCTGGCAATCGCCACAGCCTTCACAGACCGCTTCGTTGATCACCACTTCGGTCTTCACCAACGGCGCCGGCAATTGCTTCTTGCGTCGACGCCCTTCGACCGCACAGACCTGATCGAAAATCAGCACGCTGACGCCACGGGTGTCGCGCAACTGCTGCTGCACTTGCTCGAGCTTTTCCCGGTGAAACACTTCGATGCCCTGAGGCAGGCTGTCATGCGCCTGATAGCGTTGCAGGTCGTCCGCCACCACCACGATTCGCTGGGCGCCTTCGGCCTTGAGCAGCTCGACGGCTTTTTTCACCGTCAGCTTGCCGTCGATAGGCTGGCCGCCGGTCATGGCTACCGCGTCGTTGTAGAGCAGTTTGTAGGTGATGGTCGCGCCGGCTGCGATAGCCTGACGTACCGCGAGGAATCCGGAGTGGAAAAAGGTGCCGTCGCCAATGTTCTGAAAGATGTGCGGGGTCTGCACAAACGGCGCCTGCCCCAGCCAGTCGACCCCTTCCCCGCCCATCTGCACGCTGCCGGTGGTCGAGCGTTCGGGCATGCGTGCGGCCATGGCATGGCAGCCGATACCGAGCCGCGCTTCACTGCCCTTGGGCACTTGGGTCGAGGTGTTGTGCGGGCAACCCGAACACAGATAAGGCGTGCGGCGGATCCAGTCTTCAACCCGCGAAACGCAGGGCGTAAGCCAGAAATCCGGAAGGCTCGGCTCGATGCCCAGAGCTGGCAGGCGCTGCTGCAGCAGCGCGGCGATGCGCGACGGGCGCAGCTCTTCGTGATCGGAGATCAGCGCTGCGCCGTTTTCATCGGTCTTGCCGATGATCACCGCACGCTGGTCGTGGGCAGCGTTGTAATACTTCTGTTTGAGCTGCTCTTCGACGATTGCTTGCTTCTCTTCGATGATCAGCACCTTGCCGGCCCGCTGGGTCCAGGCGTCAAGCACCGGCGACAGCGGATAAACCAGGTTGATCTTGAGCAATGCGACGCCGGCATTTTCCAGCTGTTCGAGGGAAATGCCGCATTGCTGCAAGGCCTGGCGTACATCGCCATAGGCCTTGCCGACCGCAGCGATGACCAGCGTCGGTTGTGCCGGCGCGGTGACCGCCGTGTCAATCGGGTTGGCCAGGGCAAAGGCCCGGGCGGCATCGAGCTTGAAAGCGGTGCGGCGTTCGATCTGCATGCCCGGCAGATCCGGCCAGCGCCAGTGCAGACCGTCCGGTCCCGGATTGATCTCAGGGGTGACGAATTCCGGCAGCGGCGAGGACTCAACCGAAGTCGTTGCCTCGACCGTCTCGGTGATTGCCTTGAAACCCACCCACAAACCTGAGACACGTGACAGCGCCCAGCCCCACAGGCCGCAGCGTTCGTAGTCAGCCAGTCCCGCCGGGTGAATCACCGGCAAGCCCCAAGCCATCAGCGTGCGATCGGATTGGTGGGACATCGACGACGACACGCAACCGTGATCGTCGCCGGTAACCACCAGTACCCCGCCGTTGGGCGACGAGCCATAGGAACTGCCGTGTTTGATCGCGTCGCCGGATCGATCGACGCCCGGGCCCTTGCCGTACCACATGCCAAACACGCCGTCATACAGACGCTGCGGATCGGTTTCGACGCGCTGGGTGCCGATCAGGGCCGTTGCCGCCAGATCCTCATTGATCGCCGGCAGAAAGCGGATGTTCGCGTTTTCCAGAACGCTCTTGGCCTTGACCAGCTCCCGGTCCACGCCCCCCAGCGGCGAGCCGCGATAACCGCTGACGAATCCCGCGGTGCGAATGCCGTTGGATCGATCAAGGGCAGCCTGGGACAGCAACAATCTCACCAGGGCCTGCTGGCCGCTGAGAAAGATGCGCTCGTTGGGCTGCGCGTGTTCCCGGCAGTACATCGAGCGGCTGTCATAGTTTTCGATCCGCGACAAGGTGGTTTGCGCCTCATCAGCGGCGAGTTTGTCGGGTTGCAGGCGTTGACGTTCTGAATCAATGGAATCCAAGTACACAGTTTCAAATCCTTATGAAAACTTCACATTGAATGTGCTTATTTGCGCACTACAGCAGAGGGTTGCATCAAAACTTTCGACCGCAACACGACGGTGATTCGGGCGATATGAATACCTGATCAGACGCACAGAAAGACGCACTCGCACGGTTCCGCGACATCTCGGGAACACATCGAGTTATTTCAATCTTTCTTAATAGCCAGCGCATAACCCGGTACTAATCTTCAATTCCTTATGAAAAATTTACTTTAAACGTACTTGTACTCTCACCAATGCGAGCACAACTCAGCCTCGCCATTTTGCACAGGCGATAATTATGGAAAACACGCAAACAGTTGTTCACCACAAAATGATTGACTTGAGTTACTGCCCCATCAAATACAAGTAAAAAGTCTCAAATCCTTGTGAAAACCTTACTTTCAACGCACAGACCCGCACGGCCGAATGCGTCACCTGCGGCTTGGAAAACAAGCGAGTGCACAGGGGCTTTTCGGCTTTTTGAAAAGGAGATGTTCTCGGCTGAACCCACGAATTCCCGGGGCTCTATCGAATGATTGTCATGATTTTGACGACGTGACAATGACGTCGCGATTTCAGCCGCTGCACGATCCTGAGCTGCTCCCGGGCAAATGCCGGGGACGAGCTGATCGAGCCGAAATCGAAGCGGTTCCGATCCAATGGAATCCAGATACAAAGTTTCATTCCTTATGAAAACTTCACACGACCGTCCTGGTCGCTTTATTACGGCCGTTATAAAACGGCCAGCATCTCGGGCAAAAAATAGTAGGTTCGGAGCGCTCATCTTGTCAATCGTTGTAACAAACATTTAATGGTAAATCTCAAACTATGAACTATCTGGTTCACGCAATCATCACAGTGCTTTGCCCATGGCATGGCGCTCCAGGTTTTACATTATCGAATCAGCTGTCCAACTTTTGAATTAACACACGGTCACTCTTCAATCGATTGCTCAATGCAAAACTTCGTCCATCGCCAGCAATTATCGGTTAGTCACGCAATGGCTCGGCAATATCATGCCCGCGCACTCTAAGACCAAAGTATTACTTTACATAAGCGGATAACAGGAAAAGCGCCTTTGCCCGTGCAACAACTTTCAAGGCGCCTGATGCTCACCGATGCCAAGCCGTTCTAGCGCAAAAAAAGACATTGATTACAGAATCGCTGCCCGACAGTGCTTGTGGTGTGGCAGGAAGTCAGCCTTTATCCTTGTCACCCCCGCCGTATCGCTGTCAGGAGTCAGTCCATGCCCCATGAAGGCAACCTGTTACAAGCCGCTGTCGTGTTTCTCTTCGCAGCCGTGCTCACCGTGCCTTTGGCCAAGCGTCTGCAATTGGGCGCGGTGCTCGGTTATCTGTTGGCGGGGGTGATCATCGGCCCGTCGGTGCTCGGCCTGATCGGCAATCCGCAGAGCGTTGCGCATATCTCGGAACTGGGCGTGGTGTTGCTGTTGTTCATCATCGGCCTTGAGCTGTCGCCACGCCGCTTGTGGGTGATGCGCAAGTCGGTGTTCGGCGTGGGCCTGGCGCAGGTACTGCTGACGGCGGCGGTGATCGGCGTGCTGGCGTTGTACGTGTTCGGTCAGCCACTGAACAGTGCGATTGTGTTGGGTCTTGGCCTGGCGCTGTCGTCCACGGCTTTCGGCCTGCAAAGCCTGGCCGAGCGCAAGGAACTGACCAGCCCGCATGGGCGGCTGGCGTTTGCGATTCTGCTGTTTCAGGACATCGCCGCGATCCCGTTGATCGCACTGGTGCCAATGCTCGCTGGCGGCGGCCACGAAACCAGCAGCGCGGGAAGCCTCAATCATGGTTTGCAGGTGCTCGGCGGGATCGCCGTGGTGGTGGTCGGCGGACGTTATCTGTTGCGCCCGGTGTTTCGCGTGGTGGCAAAAACCGGTCTGCCGGAAGTCTCCACCGCCACCGCATTGCTGGTGGTGATCGGCACGGCGTGGCTGATGGATCTGGTCGGCGTGTCGATGGCGCTCGGGGCTTTCCTCGCCGGCCTGCTGCTGGCGGATTCGGAATATCGGCATGAACTGGAAGCGCAGATCGAGCCGTTCAAGGGCCTGCTGCTCGGGTTGTTTTTCATCAGCGTCGGCATGGGCGCCAACCTCAGTCTGCTGCTCAGCGCACCGATCACCGTGTTGGGCCTGACGCTGCTGCTGATCGGTTTGAAGTTGCCGCTGCTGTTTGTGGTCGGGCGTCTGGCCGGCGGGCTGACCAAGGTCAGTGCGATTCGCCTCGGTATCGTGCTCGCGGCGGGTGGTGAATTTGCCTTTGTGGTGTTCAAGATCGGGCGCGATCAGGGCCTGTTCGAGCCGCGCCTGTATGACCTGCTGGTGCTGACCATCACCCTGTCGATGGCGTTGACGCCGTTGCTGCTGTTGATCTGTGCGCGACTGGTCAGCCCCAAGGTGCAGCCGGTGGAGGTGCCGGAGAAATTCCGCGAGATCGACACCGAGGCTCCGCGCGTGGTGATCGCCGGCATGGGTCGGATGGGCCAGATCGTGGCGCGGATTCTGCGCGCGCAGAACATCAAGTTCGTAGCGCTGGACACGTCGGTGGAAACCATCGAGCTGTCGCGCAGTTTTGGCGGTGTGCCGGTGTTCTATGGCGACCCGATGCGCCCGGAAATCCTCCATGCGGCGAAGGTCGGCGAGGCGGAGTATTTCGTGATTGCCACGGACGATCCGGAGACCAACATCAAGACGGCCGAGATCGTGCGCAAACTGTATCCGCACATGAAGATCATCGCCCGCGCACGTAACCGTCAGCACGTACATCGCTTGGTCGATGTCGGCGCCGAGCCGATTCGGGAAACCTACTATTCGAGTCTGGAGATGAGCCGCCGCACGCTGGTCGGCCTCGGTCTGACCCAGGCCCAGGCCGATGCGCGGATCAAGCGATTCAAGCACCACGACGAACAGGTGCTGGAAGCCCAGCACGCGGTCTACGACGATGCGGCCAAAGTCCTGCAGACCGCCCAGGAAGCCCGGGCGGAGCTGGCGCGGTTGTTCGAATCGGATCAACTGGAAGAGGAAGCGCGCAAGGCCTGATCTCCTTGCACAGATCCAAGCTTCAGGCCTACAGCACTGACGCCTTCGCGGGCAAGCCCGCTCCCACAGGTTTTGTGAACGACCGAAAACCCTGTGGGAGCTGGCTTGCCAGCGAAGAGGCCTGCACATTCAACATCAATGTCACTGGGATCAGGCCAGCTCTAATTCACGCTCTTGCTTGACCGGCGCCACCTCAAACCGGTCCGCCAGGAACGGTGTGATATCCAGCGGCAGCGCTTCGTGGTTGACCAGTTTGTCCAGCAGCACCCCGGTAATCGCCGAAGTCAGGATGCCGGTGCGGAAGTGTCCGCAGGCATTCAGGTAACCCTCCACCCCACGCATCGGCCCGAGGATCGGCAGCTCATCCGGCGAACCCGGACGCAACCCGGCCCAGGTGCGCTTGAGATTGACGTCCTTGAGTTCCGGCAGGCAACGCACCGCGCCCTGCACCAGCCCGGCGATTTCCGGGTAGGTGGTGGTGACGTCGAAACCTTTGTCTTCGGTGGTGCTGCCGATCAGGATTTCGCCGTTGTCCTTCTGCGCCACGTAGCAGTCGCTGGTGGTCAGGCAGCCGTTGAGGATCTTCGGCATGCGCTCGGTCAGCAGGATCTGGCCCTTGACCGGTTTCACCGGGATACGAATCCCCGTCGCCCACTCACTCAAGTCCGCCGCCCAGGCACCAGCAGCGTTGATCAGGGTCTTGCAGTGGAACACGCCCTCTTCGGCCGTCTGCACGCCAGTCACGCGGTTGCCATGGTGCAACACGCCGGTGACGTTGGTGTTGACGTAAATGTCGACGCCATTCTGCCGCGCGCCTTCCATGTAGGCATCGGCGAGTCGGAACGGGCTGACCTGGTGATCGCAGAGAAACTCCAGCGCCCCCCGCGCCTCGTGGCTGACACTTGGTTCGGCTTCGCGCAATGCAGCCTGATCGAGCCAGCGCACCTGATCGGCCAGATGCGGAATACAGCTGACAATGTGCTCGGCGTAGAGCCGGTCTTCGTCGTCATAGATGACGAACTTCAGCCCGGTCTTTTCGAATTTGAAATCCATCCCGTGCTTGTCGATCAACTCACGGTGCAGTTGCGGGTACAGCGCGTTGGACTGCAAGGCGAAATCGAAGAACGACTCCGGCAGGATGTGCGGCGTGCTGGCGTCCACCGCCACCGCCGCACCCTGGGTTTCGCGCTTGCGGTTGGCCGACATCATGCGGAAGAAAATCACCCCGCAGCCCAGCCCCACTGACTCGCCGATGGCCCACAAGCCACCGGCCGAAGCGCGGGTCGCGTTACCCGGGCGCTTGGCGTCGATCAGCGCGACCTTGAGACCTTCGCGCTTGGACAATTGATAGGCGCAGGACGCCCCGATCACGCCGCCGCCGGCAATGATCACGTCGTAGAACTTACTCATGGGAAGTGGCCTCCGTGCCGACGGACTGGAACGCGGAAAAAGGAATCGGATCGATCGGGAAGCGCGGGCGCAGCCAGCCGACGTCCTTGCGCCCGGTGGCCTGGCGCAGGCGGTCGCTGCAGTAGCCGACGCACATCCGTCCCTGACAATCGCCCATGCTGACGCGAGTGCGCATTTTCAGGCTGGCGATGTCCTGCACGCCCTGCTCCAGCGCCAGATCGATGTCGGCGCGGGTCGCGTGTTCACAGCGGCAGATCACCGTATCGGCGGCCGGCAAAGCGGTCTGGCCGACGCCACGTTCGGTGTAGCGGTCGACGGCCGCACGGAAGCGCACGATGGATTTGAGTTTGCCCAGATAACGGTCGCGGCGTACCCGCGCCAGTTCTTCTTCGATCACCCCGCGTTGCAGCAGGATCGAGGTCGCCGCGATCTTGCCGGCGAGCATCGCCGCTTCACCGCCACGAATCCCGCCCATGTCACCGGCGAGGTGCACGTGCGGCTCGTTGCTTTGCTGCCAGTTGTTCGAGTTGGCGCGCAGGTAGCCGTCATCGCTGAAACCGTGATCGAGGCCCATCTGCTGACTGAGTTGCGTGCGCGGGATGAAGCCGTAACCGACCGCCAGGGTCTGGGCTTCGAAGCGCTCGATCTGAGTCAGATCAGGTTCCCAACTGGCTGAATACGGCGCAACAGTGACGCTCTTCAGCTCGCCTTCGCCGTGCGCTTCGACCACGCCCCAGCCGTAGTTCATCGGGATACCGTGCAGTTTCAGATACGCGAGCATGCTCAGGCCGTCGAGGAACAGCTGCGGTTTGTTCAGCAGCGCCAGGCTTTCGCGGGCGATCTTGCCGAAAGCGCAGGCTTCATACACGCCCGCGACCTTGACCCCGGACGCGTGCAACTGCGTCGCCACCAGCGGCAGCAGCGGCCCGGTGCCGGCGATGATCACCGGCCCTTGCGGCTTGACCACGCCACTTTTGATTTGCAGCTGCAGGCCGCCGAGCATGATCACCCCCGGCAGGGTCCAGCCGGGAAACGGCACGCTGCGCTCATGGCAACCGGCAGCCAGGAGCAATTGCGGGTACGCGATCTCGTGCAGTTGCTCATCGCCGTCGAGCACCACCAGCGCACGGGTGCCTTCGGCGCCGACCACGCGGTGATTGAGGCGCACATCGATAAGCCCGGATTGCTCCTGGAAATCACCGTGCAGTTTGTTAAGGGCTTCGGAATAGCGCGGCCCCAGATAATCCAGTTGCACGCCGTCACGCAGCGGCCCGCGATAGACCACGCCGCCAAGGCGCGAGGCTTCTTCGAGCAAGGTGCAGCGCACACCGTGGCGTGCCAGTTCAATGGCCGCCGCCATCCCCGCCGGACCACCGCCGACGATCACCGGTTGCAGGCTCATACGACCTCCTGCTCGTTGATGCGGTTGACCTGGGTTTCAATCTGCATACCGTCGCGCACCACGGTCTGACAGGCGCGGCGCTTGTGGCGACCGTTGATTTTCACCAGGCAGCACTGACACACGCCCATGCCGCAGTAGGCGCCGCTGATCTGGTTGTGATCGTTGCGTGCGACCTGACGCACGCCGAGGGACTGAATGACGCTGAGGACGGTTTCGCCGATGGCCGCGGTAACTGGTTGGCCGTTGATGTGGACGGTCATATCCGCCTGGGTCAGGGGCTGGATATCGAAGGTGCGTTCTAGGCAGTGCATTACGATGTTCATCCGTGAAAAGGTTCAGGGGTAAGTGTTACGTCAGCTCCTTGCTGCTCTACACCGTGCGGCCCGTTTAATTGTTGGTTCGGGGCGGGCTCGCGGGTACTTCGTCAGCGCAGCAAAGTGCGCGTGAAGCACTGTAGTTCATACCTCAGCAAAGGCCTGGATCATTTACGTTAGGCGAAGTTGCCGGCGCAAATATTGATCCAGGCCAGTGAAAGTGGTCGGATTGTTCAACGATTCAGTTGGAGAAGACAAACTGGCCCTTGATCTTCTTCGACCCCATGAAACCGAGGTCGGGAAACAGCAGGTTTTTCACCCAGGCCACGAAAAACACCATGGCCAGCGTCGTCACCACGCCGATGATCACCGACACCGGGTCTTCGGCGTAATCCTTGAACATCTGTGGCACCTGGCTGATCGACAGCAACGTGTACACGGTGTAGGTCTGCGCCGAGTTGCGATAAAAACCCCAGGCGAACAATAGTGAAATCCCCCCGGCGAGCAATCCGAGGAAGATTGCAAAACCGGCGCTGATCGTCAGTCCCAGAAAATAACCGCCCACCAGCCCGAACAACGCCTGCGCGTAGATCAACCCGAGCAGTATTTTGATCTTGCCGGCATGCCGCTCGAGCAATTGCGGATCCGGGCGCGAGCCGATCCAGTAGGCCAGCACCTTGTCCTTGACCACACCACCAGACAACGCCTTGAAGGTCTCGGTTTTCGAGCGCCCTGCCTCCAGCATCTGCATTGCCTGACGTTTGATTTCCTTCTTGTCCAACGTGCTTTTCCTTAAGTAGAGAGATCCCGGGATGAAGCGTTGAGCTCCAGCCGCCAATTCTCGCCTTGTTGAACCCCGGAAAGCAAAAAGCCGCTTTCACCGTGAAGTGAAAGCGGCCGAGGCATGAACCTCAATAGAGCATCTGGATCAGTGTACGAACAGGGCGATCAGGATGATGATCGGGATCGGCACACCGAGGAAAAACAGTAGTAGAGAGCGCATGGTGATTCTCCTTGTTTAACGAACTGGAGGCAGTGTGGTGGTGGCGGTGTAGGTCTCGACTTCGACGTACTCCACCGCATCCCGACGACGACCGCCGTAAGTGGCGGCGAGGCTGGCGAAGAACGCACCGGCCAACAGCGCGATGAATGTCCACAACGAAGTCCAGGCAGCGACTTTGGCGGCGGTATCGGCAGCTTGCTGAGCCTTGACCTTGGCATCGGCGATGGCTTTCTGAGTACGGGCATACACGTCATCGACACGTTTCTCGGCGTCGGCCTGACTCAGGTTGGTCCGTTGAGCTACCAGTTGTGCGAGGTAGGTACGGTCTTCAGGGCTGAGCTGACCATTGGCCAGGCTCTGAGCGAAGATCCGGGCCACAGCGCCATGGGCGGCGTCATCGCTGACGGACGCCGGACGATCATCGCGGAACAGGCTGTCGATGAAATACCCGTACTGATTGCTGTCGGTGTTGGCCGCTGCGGTACCGGCAGCCTGAGTCATCGCGCTAGCTGCCCCACCGGCGACACTGGCACCGGCCTGAACGCCACCGCTGATCACACTGCTGACCGAGCCGATCACCAGCACTGCAGTGACCAATGTGGCTACACACCAGGAGAGGAAGCCATGAGCGGTATCACGGAAATACACTTCATCACCGTGCATGTTGGCCCACTTCACGCGCAAGCGACCGGCGATGTAACCACCGAGACCCGAGGCAATGATTTGCGTCGCCGCCAGCCAGACAATCGTGGAAATCCCCAGGCTCTTGGCGCTGACGCCCTCTCCGGCCCAAGGTGAAACGGCAGAGAATCCCAAACCGAAACCAAGCAGCACCAAAATCATCGACAGTGCTGCGGCCGCCGCTGCGCCCGCGAAAATCGCGCCCCAGGACACGCCTGACACGTTGCTCGACTCTCCTTCGAAGGCAGTATAAAACCCATCAGAGGATCTATTCATTGTTGTAGTGCTCCAGGCATGAAAAATGGTGTTACAACTCGTCATCGGAGGAATTGCAGCGACCGTGCCATTTGCCAACTTTAAATAAATCGTTAGATTTCAATCAGTTAAAAAGAATGAACTTCCTAAGACCATGCAATTTGCAACAATCCAGGCAATTCGGCGGGTTTTCTGCATTGCTGCCATATCGCGCAGACGTCCGGATTTGCGTTTGTGACAGGCTATACATGAAAGTTAATTTAAAGCGCGCCGGAAAATACTTGGCAAAATGCTGCCATTCCGTTTGAACCGATCAAGGCCTGCTCTATGACTCGTATTTTGACCATCGAAGACGACGCCGTGACTGCCCGTGAAATCGTTGCCGAACTCAGCAGCCACGGCCTGGAAGTGGATTGGGTCGACAATGGCCGCGAAGGCCTGGACCGTGCCGTCAGCGGCAACTACGACCTGATCACCCTCGACCGCATGCTGCCGGAACTCGATGGCCTGGCCATCGTTACCACGCTGCGTACCATGGGCGTGGCCACGCCGATTCTGATGATCAGCGCGCTCTCCGATGTCGATGAACGTGTGCGCGGCTTGCGCGCCGGCGGCGATGACTACCTGACCAAGCCGTTCGCCACCGACGAGATGGCCGCGCGCGTAGAGGTGCTGCTGCGCCGCCAGAACAGCGTCGCCACTCAGGCCACCACATTGCAGGTCGCCGACCTCGAACTGGACTTGATCAGCCACGAAGCGCGCCGCGCCGAGCAAGTGCTGACGCTGCTGCCGACCGAGTACAAGCTGCTGGAATTCCTCATGCGCAACAGCGGCCAGATCCTGTCGCGAATGATGATTTTCGAAGAAGTCTGGGGTTATCACTTCGACCCGGGCACCAATCTGATCGACGTACACATCGGTCGTCTGCGCAAGAAGATCGACGCGGCCGGCAATGTCCCGCTGATTCGCACGGTACGGGGCTCGGGTTATGTCATTGCCGAACCCGTCTGACGGCTGGCGTTCCTCCAGCAGCCGCTTGCTGGCGCTGTACAGTTCGCTGTTCGTGGCCTGGAGCGCGATCCTCATGGGGGTCATGTATTTCGAGGTTTCCGGCTACCTCGACAACCTCGCCAAACATTCGCTGATGCAACGTCAGCATCTGTTTTCACACTTCCGCGGTGAGCAGCTGGAAGAAGCGCTCGCCGCCAGCATGACCTTCGACATCCGCGGCATCGACGCCTACGGCCTGTTCGACGCCCAGGGCGTGTACCTCGGCGGTGCCTTGCAACAGTTGCCCGAAGGCCTGCCGCTGGATGGCAAGATCCACACCCTGGATGACTGCGCCGATTCCGACGACCCGACCCTGCCCGCCGACAGCTGCGACGCGGTGGCAACCCAGACCCGCGACGGTCGCTGGCTGGTGTTGTTGCGCGATAACGGTTCGTTGTTCGCCGTGACGCGGATCATTCTGCACGCGTTGTTCTGGGGTGTGTCGCTGACGATCCTGCCGGGGATTGCCGGTTGGCATCTGCTGCGCCGTCGTCCGATGCGGCGAATTCGGGCGATTCAGGACAGCGCCCAGGCGATTGTGGCCGGCGACCTGACTCACCGCTTGCCGCTGTCCAATCGCCGCGACGAACTGGACATGCTCGCCGCCATCGTCAACGCCATGCTCGATCGCATCGAGCGGCTGATGCATGAAGTCAAAGGCGTGTGCGACAACATCGCCCACGACTTGCGCACCCCGCTGACGCGTTTGCGCGCGCAGTTGTATCGCATGCAGCAACAGGCCGGTGAAGGTTCACAGGAGGCGGCGCAACTGGATCTGGTGCTGGCCGAGGCGGATACGCTGATGGCAAGGTTTCGCGGGTTGCTGCGAATTTCCGAGCTCGAAGACCGTCAACGGCGCTCAGGATTTGTCGAGCTCGATCCGGTGCAACTGCTCGAAGAACTGCATGAATTCTACCTGCCACTGGCCGAGGAAGGCGAACTGCTGTTCGTACTGAATATGCCGGAAACCCTGCCGCCGTTGAATGGCGACCGGGCGTTGATGTTCGAGGCGCTGGCGAATCTGCTGAGCAACTCGATCAAGTTCACCCCGGCGGGCGGCACGGTGATTTTGCGTGGCGTGAATGATGGCGGGCATACGCGAATCGAGGTCCACGATTCCGGGCCGGGGATTCCCGAGGCCGAGCGTGAGGCGGTGTTTCAGCGTTTCTATCGGGCCGAGGGTGGGCAACCGCAGAGTGGTTTTGGCCTTGGTTTGTCGATTGTGGCGGCGATTGTCAGCCTGCATGGCTTCAGTCTTGAGGTCGGCAGCAGTGAGCTGGGGGGCGCGAAGCTGGTGCTGGATTGTCGGCAGAGTCTGATCTCGCAATCCTGAGAATCACCGCGATGCAATGTAGGAGTGAGCCTGCTCGCGATGCCGGTGAATCAGCCAACATATTTGTTGTATGACTCACCGTTATCGCGAGCAGGCTCACTCCTACAATCCGCTGCCAGAACACAATCCCTCTGTGGGAGCGGGGGGGGGGGGGGGGCGCGCGGGGGGGGGGGGCGG